>JAZOOM010000309.1:0-8986 GCA_045655025.1 Eubacteriales bacterium
CTCATGGAGGGCTACGCCAATACCCCCGGCTGTCTGCGTACCTATATACTCAACTACTTCGGGGAAGACCTCCCCACCGACTATGCCGCCGACTTGGATGCAGACGGCCTCCCCGCCTGCGGCTGCGGAAACTGCTCCAACTGTACGGGCGGGCTGGCCACCGCCGACATCACCGTGGAGGCACAGATGGTGCTCTCCTGCGTGGCGCGGACGGGGCAGCGGCTGGGTCAGGCCCTCATCGGCCAGATTTTGCGAGGAGCCAAGAGCGAGCGGATATTGGAGCTGGGGCTGGATCAGCAGACCACCTACGGCCTCATGAAAAAATACAGCACCCCCTACATCAAGCAGATTATGAAAGCCCTTGTGGGACAAGGCTACCTCCGCATAACCGAGGGGGACTACCCCATTCTCGTCCTCACCGATCGCTCGGGGGATATTCTATATAAGCGTATGCCCGTCTCCATGCGCTATCCTGCGGATATGGAGGTGGAATCCCGATCCGCCAAACAGGAGAAAAAGCAAAAGGGATATGGGGAGACAGGCGGAAAGGGAAGCGCACGTCAAGGACGTACCGCCGCAGGCTCTGCCGATCCCGACCTCTACAAGGCTCTCTCAGAGCTCCGCTTCGAGCTGGCACAAGCCCAGGGCGTCCCCGCCTTCTACATTTTTTCCAATGCTACCTTGGAGGATATGTGCGTGAAAAAGCCCCGTACTCCCTCCGAGTTCCTCTGTGTGTCGGGGGTAGGCGAGGCTAAGCTGGAAAAGTACGGAGCGGTCTTTCTGGGTTGTATCGCCTACCATTTGGACAGGCGGGATGGGGAAACTTAATTATGTGAAGTTTCCTCCAAGCTCTTGACAAAGACAGCTGAATGTGATATAGTATAAGTGCACTACTCTGAGTGGTGCACTTATTTTGGATTTTTTGACAAAAACCGTAACGAAACGGCAATTTTCGCGTCTATATGAGTAGCGAGACAGTAGAAACGCAAAGAGCGCAACGAGAAAGGAGAAGATCGTCATGCAAACGCCGATTCTGGAGCTGAGAAATATCGGTAAGATCTACGTGTCCGAGAACAACGTTTCCGTGGGTATCCGCGGAGTTAATCTGTCCTTTGACCGTGGGGAGTTCGTGGCCGTGACGGGCAAGTCGGGCTCGGGTAAGTCCACCCTGCTTAACGTCATCAGCGGTATGGACACCTACGAGGAGGGAGAATTGCTGGTGGAGGGGGAGCCTACCTCCCACTATATGCAGAAGGACTGGGAGGAGTACCGCAAGCAGTACATATCCTTCATCTTCCAGGAGTACAACATCATCGAGAGCTTTACCGTCCTGCAAAACGTGGAGCTGGCTCTCATGAATATCGAAGACCCCAAGGCGAGACGGGAGCGGGCCATGGAGCTGCTCCGCCGCGTGGGGCTGGAGAGCCACGTCCACCACAAGGGAAGCAAGCTCTCGGGTGGCCAGAAGCAAAGAACCGTCATCGCCCGCGCCCTGGCCAAGGATTCCCCCATCCTCCTTTGCGATGAGCCCACGGGAAATCTGGACAGCAAATCCTCCGCCGAGATCATTGAGCTGCTTCGGGAGGTCTCCCGGGATAAGCTGGTCATCATCGTCACCCACAACTTCGAGCAGGTGGAGGACTATGCCACCCGCCATATCCGCATCTTCGACGGTGCCATCGAGACGGATCATAGCGTTCGCCCTGCCGAGCAGGTTGCCGATGCTCCCCCTAAGTCTGCCGCTACCCCCGTGCGCAAGCTGAAGCACACCCTGCGGAGCGGCCTGCACCTGGGTCGGGTACGCTTTTCCGCCACCCCCAAGCTGTCGGTGTTCCTCTGCATTCTCATGACCCTCACGTTCCTGACCATGACCGTGATCACCAGCCTCACCTACGAATCCCGAGAGCTGTTCGAGGACAAGACCATGTTCACCTACGTCCCCGGTCGAGCCGTCATCGTCCGCCGCGACGGCGGGGTGATCACCGACGAGGAGCTGGCCGCGCTGGCCGAGCAGGTGGGGGCGAAGGACTACCTCCACTATGACAACATGCTGGACGAGACCACCTTCATCATGCTGGGCGACGAATACGACTGGTCGTATTACCATTTCTCCTTCGGCTACCCCGCCTCCTCTCTGAAGCTGGACGAGGGCCGCTACCCCGAGGCCATCAACGAGGTCATCATGGAGGTGCCCATTTCCGTTAAGCCCTTCATGGGTGAGGATGGCTTTGCCGAGCGGGATCTGGAGCTCTTCAACATGGCCAACTACCGCGTAGTGGGTGTCAAGTACTACTACGACAACACCCGTGAGCCCCGTCTCCTCTTCACCGAGGAGGGCTACGCGCTGGCTTCAGCCATGGCCTTCTATAATCGACAGGAGCAGAACTTCACCTACGACCTGTCCCTCTATGATCGGAACGATCCCGAGAACTACAGGCTCTACGGCGGCGTTGCGAACACCTTTGTGGACTTCACCATGGAGCCCGGCACCTTCTTCGTCAACTCCTCGGATCTGAGTTACGGCATCAAGAACTTTTTGGATGCCTATCCCGGTCTCAAGGCAGAGGACGTGGGAATCAATGCGACCCTGACCGGTAGCTTCTACAGCTACAAGTACGGCTACGACTACGACTACGGTTATTGGGACTACGGCGTTACCTACGATATCGCCTACGACGTGGAGATCATGCCGAGCTACGGCGAGGAAGGGAAGATTACCTACTCCCTGGAGAACTACACCCACGCCGATACCCTGTCCGATGCCATGCGGAACTACTTCATCTCCCGCAGCCGCTACGACGCCTGGGATGAGGAGCTGAACTGCTTTGCCAATGAGTATGCCGTGATCCTATCTCCCGATATTCTGTTGGATTTCCTGCACAAGAATTACTATACCCAAGCCTACACCCAGGCATCCCTGTTCTTTGAGGACGACGCCGCGGCCCACGACGTGGTAGAGACCCTTCGCGGTCTGGGCTACACCGCCGCGGTCTCCGACGAGACCGTGGAGCGGGACGCGCTGGAACAGATCGAAACCACGCTTTCGGCGGGGATGATGGCTCTTCTGTGGCTCTTGGCCATTGTCTTTGTGACCATGTTCCTCTCCCTCTGCTCCTCCAGAGCCATGAATGCCACCCGCGGTGACGTGGGCATCATGCGCTCCATGGGTATCCCTGCCACGGTGGTCAAGATCAGCATCTACGTGCAGACCCTGCTCTCCCTCATCCCCGCCGCCATCGTCACGGCAGGGGGCTGTATCGCCATCTACCTCATTCCCAAAACGAACAATATCTTCCCCTTCCTCCACGCGGGAGATTACGTATTCCTCTCCGTGGTGATGCTGTTGGTTGCCCTGAACCTCTCCCGTAAATACGTGAAGAAGATGTTCAACCAGAGTGTCAAGAAAACACTGCGCACCGAGAAAGGAGGCTCCAAGTCATGACGCATTCTCCCGTGAAGATCACCAATGCCCATAAGTACTACAATAAGGGAAAGAGCAACCAGCTCCACGTCATGGACAACGTGACCCTGGAGCTTCCCGAGCAGGGGCTTGTGGCTGTCTTCGGCCGCAGCGGCTGCGGTAAGACCACCCTGCTCAATACCGTGGGCGGACTGGATAAGATCGCCTCCGGCTCCATCGAGCTGTTCGGGCAGAACGTAAGGGAGGACACCGATACCCTGCGCAACAAGTACGTGGGTTATATCTTCCAGAACTACAACCTGAACCTCACCGATACCGTCTACGAGAACGTGGCCGCCGCCCTCCGCCTCTGCGGTCTCACCGACGAGACCGACATCTCCGAGCGGGTTATGGCCGCCCTCGGGAACGTGGACATGGCCAAGTACCGTGACCGTACCCCCGATACCCTGTCGGGCGGTCAGCAGCAGAGAGTGGCCATCGCCCGCGCCATCGTCAAGTGTCCCGCCATCATTCTGGCCGACGAGCCCACGGGTAATCTGGACGAGGCCAATACGGTTTTGGTCATGGATATCCTCAAGGAACTGTCCAAGACCCGCCTTGTCCTGCTGGTTACCCACGAGGCCAATCTGGTGGATCACTACTGTGACCGCGTCATTGAGATCGTGGACGGCCGCGTGGTCTCCGACCGCGTGAACCGAGAGGCCAACGGCTACGTGACCCGCAACAAGAACCACATCTATTTGGGTGAGCTGGAAAAGACCGAGACCGCCGCTCCCGGCGTGACGGTGGAATACTACGGCGAGCCTATGGGGGAGATCAAGCTTCGCATTGTCAATCAGAACGGCAAGCTCTTCCTGAAGGCCGAGGGAACTCCCGTAAAGCTCCTCGAGGAGGGAAGCGAGATTAAGCTCATGGAGGGCGTCTTTGAGGAAGCCCCCGCCGAGCAGGCTACCGCCCACGGCAAAAAGCTGGATATGTCCCGCCTCACCCCCGTGGAGGGCACGCGGTACGGCCGCCTCTACCATTGGAAAAACGCCATGGCCTCCGCCTGGCGGGAGAATTTCGGGAAGAAGCAGAAGAAGGGAAAAAAGCTCCTCCGCGTCTGCCTGTTCCTGCTGGCCGTGACGCTGGTCTTCATGACCGCTGCCTTTGGCGCGGGCTTTGGTGTTTACGAGACCATGATCCGGGAGCACAACGAGAACGCTTTCTACGTCCCCATTGAGCCGGATACCGATTACGGATTCCTGCGAGGCGATATGGGGGGCCACGGCATGGAGTACACCCGTATGATGGGAAATGCGCCCATGTACGAGACCCAGTTCTTCCGTTTCAACGCCGCCTCCTTCATGACGGCTGAATCCGTGACCCTTGAGGTCGAGGCCGTGGTACAGGACGTGGCCAACGCCAAGGATCTGAAGGTTGTCAATCGGTACTCGGGAGTTAACGTCCCGGAGTCCGAGTCGGATATCCTCATCACCACTGCGGTAGCGGACAAAATGCTGGAGAACTCCCCCGTGGGTTATCTGGATGAGTACGCCGATCTGGTGGGTATGGTGACGGCGAGCACTTACTATGAAATGGGCGGTATCCGCCTCCGTATTGCCGGCGTGGTGGTGTCGGATGAGCTGACCGTGTACATGGACAGCTTTGCCTTCGCCCGCATGATCTTTTATCGCTACCTCTATATGCCCGTGACCTACGCATCGGACGTGGGGATAACGGTTGCCGAGGGCGAGGTGGTCTACATTGACGAGGGAGTCACCTCGGTGGACAATTCGGTGGGCGCCAAGCTTACCATCAACGGCGTGCCTCTTACGGTGAGCCGTGTGATCAAGCGGTATACCGATATGGCCAATTATCCCGACTTCGTCAAGGATACCTACAACGAATACATCATCCTCACCCCCGAGGAGTACCTAAAGACCCTCCCCGAGGGCAGCGACCCTGTGGCCGCTTACTTTGAGTGGATCCTGGAGCATTACTTCCGGTATGTCCCCGCCTTCTATCAAGCCAAGCTCTCCATGCTCCAGCCCTACGAGGATGTGATATTCGAGGAGTGGGCCGTGGCCGAAAAGGGAAGCATCGCCGCCTACGCGGAGGTCATGCAGATGGATCCCTACTACCTCTGTGCCGCCTACCTCTACCACGAGGACAACGGCACGTATCCCACTAATGCCCAGCTGGAGGCCTTCGCGTCCGAGAATGTCGCCCGTGTCAAGGGGATGATGGAATACAGAGAATCCGTCCAAGTGGAATTCGACCGCTTCATGGAGAAGCATTGGAACAGCTACAAGGATGCCTGCTACTACGTGCTGAGCGACGCGGACTACCTCAAGCTGGCAAACGGCGCGGGACGCTTTGAGAACGTCATGATCAACAGCCCCTACCAAAAGTGGGAATACGACGAGCCCTACTATACCAACCACCTCATGATCGTGTCGAGTGACCCCGCCGCCACCGAGGCCTACCTCACCGACAAGCTGGGAGCCGACGGCTTCCTCAGCCCTGCCGACGTGCTGGATCAGATCACCGCCGAGTATCGCCAGGGCGTGCTGATCACCGTGATCACCGTTGTCGCCGTGATCGCCCTCATGTGCATCTGCGTGTTCTTCATCATGCGCTCCTCCTTTATGAGCCGCGTCCGCGAGGTGGGTATCCTCCGCGCCATCGGCGTGACCAAGAAGAACCTCACCTTCCGCTTCGCCGTGGAGTCTGCCTTGCTCCTCGCGCTGACGGTGATTCCCGGTTACCTTCTGTCGGCGTGGTTCATCGGGTCTTTGAAGGACGCCATCTTCTTCTCGGAGATCTTCTATTTCCCGATTTGGCTGGCCGCGGGGATCTTCATTCTGCTGGCTGCTGTTACCCTCTTGTTCGGCATCCTGCCTGCCCGCGCGCTGCTGCGCAAGACTCCCAGCGAGATCCTCTCCAAGTACGATATCTGATTTCCGATTTCTGATTACAAGCTCACACGATGAAAGCTTATCAGCTCCCCTTTCTCTTTTCGGAGGATGAGCTTGTACGGATGTTTCTCAAATTGCGGTCTCCGTCTTCGGTGGGGGCCGCTTTTGCTGACGTATGCTTTTGGGGAAAGTACCCTGCGCGTATACGCATAAACGCAAGCCAATTCCGTGTCCGATCTTTTAAAAAAGAGAATAAAGTATTGACTTTTTCCACCTTCTGTGTTACCATAATAGGAAGAGTCCCCGCTCCTTCGAATTTAAACGTCAGATCTGTGGCCGTCAACGTTGTGTATTGCTTCGCGGGGAGTCATCATACGATTTCACGCCACCCTTTTAACGAATCATGAAAACTGTTTTTGTACCGAATTACTATACCAAATTCCGCTGCATCGCCGCCGCATGCCGCCACTCCTGCTGTGTGGGCTGGGAGATCGACGTGGACGCGGAGGCTCTGACCCGCTACGACCGCGTAGGGGGAGAGTTGGGCGAACGCCTGAAAGCCTGCATAGACCGCGAGGCTGACCCGCCCTGTTTTGTTCTGACCCACGACGAGCGGTGCCCCTTTCTCAATCAAAGCGGCCTCTGCGACCTCATCACCGAGCTGGGAGAGGAATCTCTCTGCCACATCTGCGCGGATCATCCCCGCTTCCGAAACATCCTTCCCGACCGTGTGGAGCTGGGATTGGGGTTGTGCTGTGAGGCCGCCGCGCGGTTGATCCTGTCTCAAACGGAATACACCGAGGTGGAGGAGCTGTCCTCCGAGGACGCGGCCCGCGACCGCTATGCCTACGAGGAGGCGGAAGAAAACGAGGGCCTCTCACGGTTGGGACTCCGCATTCGGGATAATTGCCTGCACATCGGTCAGAATCGACGCTACCCTATGGGAGAGCGAACCAATTTCATGGTTGCCGTTTTGGGCTACGGGCGGAGCTACCCCGACTTTACATTTGCCGAGTGGGCAGAGATCCTTTTGGACGCAGAGGAGCTGGATCCTGCCAGACGGGAGCTGTTCGCCTCGCTGGCTACCTTGACCGACTCTCCCGACGCAGAGCTGATGGAAGAGAGAGAGCTTTCCTATGAAAAGCTTCTGTGCTATTTCCTGTATCGGTATCTTGCCAACGAGGGAAGGAGCTTTATGGAGTGGAATTATATTACTCGCATCGGCTTTGCCATTCTGTCCACCATTCTCATCCACGCCATGGCGCGCGCCACGGGGAAGACCTCCTTTGAGGAGCTTTGTGAGATCGCGCGGATCTACTCCTCCGAGATCGAGTATTCCGAGGAGAACCTAGACTACCTGTGGGATATCATACGGGAAGATACCGTGCAGCCTCCGAAGGACAGGCACGAGTAATTCTACTGCCGCACATACTGACAGTAACTGCTCTTTTTCGGGCAGATTCGCATACAGTAAGGAGAAATGATTATGAGAATGGTTCTACTCACCGCCCTGGGCGTGGGCGGTGCCACCGTCATCGGTGCTTTGATCGGCTTTGTTTTCAAGAAAGCCTCCCATAAATTCAGCGATATTGTACTGGCCTTTGCCGCGGGCGTCATGCTGGCCGCCGCCGTGCTGGGACTGGTCATGCCCTCGGTGGAGTACGGCTACGCCATGTTCGCCCCCGCCCCCGAGGAGAGCGCCTCCCCGGTGATCGCCAAGCTCATCGCCCTCGGCATGACCGTGGCGGGCATTTTCGTGGGTGCCCTCTGCCTCAATCTGGTGGATCGGCTGGTGCCCCACCTCCATAAGATGGCCGACGTGGATCAGGAATCCCACCCCGCGAACAAGAGCGCGGGCAAGGTGCTTCTGTTCGTTATGGCCATCGCCATCCATAATCTCCCCGAGGGTATCGCCGCGGGCGTGGGCTTCGGCTCGGGCAACATCGCCGAGGCGTTCCTCATCGCGGGCGGTATCGCTCTCCAGAACATCCCCGAGGGCATGGTCATCATCGGCCCCATGCTGGCCGCAGGGATCAAGCCCGGTAAGACCTTCGCCATCGCTCTGGGCACGGGTCTTGTGGAGGTGGTCGGTACTCTGATCGGTTATTTCGCCGTCAGCGTCTCCGCCGCCATCCTCCCCTTCGCTTTGGCCTTTGCAGGAGGCACTATGCTCTACATCATCAGCGACGAGATGATCCCCGAGACCCACGCCCACGGCTGTGAGCGGGGAGCGACCTACGCCCTGCTGGTGGGATTCTGCGTCATGCTGATCTCGGATATCTTGCTGGGATAAAATGTATCGGCGTCAATCGAAAACAGAGAAAACCTCCACATCCGTAGAGGTTTTCTTTTGGTTGGGGAGATTCAAATTTGGGTTTGTCGGTGAGTTTGGGTTGCAACTGAGCGGGGGTAAAGGGGGGCGAAGCCCCTCTTTACCCAAGCGGGTGGCCGGCAGTGCCGAGGGCGGCCTGGAGCGCCTCGGCGCGCGGCGGTAGCCGCAAGAAAATTGGCTATAACGAGAAATATACGGAAGTAAGAAACTGCAAAAACCTATAGGCTCACAGCAATTTTCTTGCACCTACCGGTGCGCGTCAGGGCGTTTTCCCGCAAAGCCGCACCACGGACAAATGCTGCTTTAGCGGCATTTGTAAACCGCAACAAGCAA
>JAZOOM010000310.1:0-2271 GCA_045655025.1 Eubacteriales bacterium
CCGCCGCCCCCTTCACCGTCAGACGGCAGAGCCCCGCATTGTTCTCCCCGAAGTCGTAGATGTAGCCTTCCCCACAAGAGAAAATAGCCACGGGCGCGATCTCCCGCTCGGTCACGATGGGAGCCACGTCCGCCATCCGCAATCCCCCCTTGGGGGTCTCGGCGGGGATGGCAGTCTGCCAATCGGTGTCGTCAAAGCTGGGCAGAGTCCAGCCCTCAAGCTCACCCGCGCGGCGGGCGTCAAAGCACTCACCGAAGCGGTAGTCGTCCCACAGGATGGGGGAGGGCGCTACCTTGAAGGAGGTGTCCCCCGTGAGCAGAACCGTCCCGTCCTCGCCGCGCATCTCCAAGGACATCTTGGGAGAGGAACGGAAGGCCGCCTTGTCGAAATCCCAGATGTATCCGCCGGGGTTGTTGACGAAGCCGTTGCCGAGGATCAGACCCACGGCGTTGCTTCCCGCCCGCAGAGTGACGGTGTACTCGTCGTAGTACACCAGATCGTCGGTATTGGAAAGATAGGGCGACAGAAGTCCCCTCGTCAGCCGCTCACCGTTGAAATACAGCTCGTAGAGACCGCAGACCGCCACCCGCAGAACAGCGGTGGTCTCTGCCTCGGCGAAAAGCTCGCGGCGGAAGCAGTAGGCGGGGACGTGGGCCTCAAAGGTGTTATACGCGGCGGTGGCGCAAATGTAGGTCTGCCCGAAAGACATAAAAACACCTCCTACAGGGAGTTAGAAAAAGACTGAAAAAAGCCTAAACAGGGGACATCTCACGGGAAGATGCCCCCTTGTTTGATGATTATGGAATTACACGCTCAGACGCTTACGCGCTTAAGCGCCAAAGACGACCTTGTGGCAACGGCCGCACAGGCAGCCCTTATCCTCACCCTCACCGTCGTAGAGGGGAGCGGTGGTGTACATCCAGCAACGGTCGCACTTCTCGCCGTCAGCAGTCTCCACCAGAACGGCGATACCGGAGACGGTCTCGGTGAATGCACCCTCGGGAGCCTCGCCCTGAACGGCGACAGCCTGAGAGGTGATGAACATGGTATCCAGCAGGTCGGCATAGCCGTTCAGAACGGCGAACTGAGCGTCATCGGTGGTGTAAACAGTCACCTTAGCATCCAGAGACTTACCGATCATCTTGGCGGCGCGGGCCAGCTCCAGAGCCTTCATGACGTCGTCACGCAGGGTAAACAGCTCGTCCAGACGGGCGGCCTCGGGGAATACCAGAGCTTCGTCGTAAGCGGGCATCTCGTTGAGGAACACGCTGCGGCCATCCTCGGCGGCGGAGTGGGGCATAGCCTTCCAGATCTCCTCGGAGGTGAAGCAGAGGATGGGAGCCACCAGACGGGTCAGAGCCGACAGGACGGTGTACATCGCGGTCTGACCGGCGCGGCGGGAGGCCGAGGTCTTGCCGTCGGTGTACAGGCGATCCTTGGTGATGTCCACGTAGAGCTTGGACAGATCGTTGGTGCAGAAGGTGTTGATGGCGTTATAGGCCATGTGGAACTCATAGCCGTTGTAAGCGTCGCGGCAGATCTTGGCCAGCTCGTTGGCTCTGGCGATAATCCACTTGTCGATCTCGTGGAGGTCGGCGGTATCCACCATATCGGTATCGGGATTGAAGTCACCGATGTTGGCCAGCAGGATGCGGGCGGTGTTACGGATCTTACGGTAGACCTCGGAGAGCTGACGGAAGATAGCATCCGAGCAGCGGACGTCCACGTGGTAGTCGCAGGAGGCGGCCCACAGACGGAGAATGTCGGAGCCGTACTTCTTGACGATCTCGTCGGGATCCACGCCGTTACCCAGAGACTTGTGCATGGCGCGGCCCTCGCCGTCCACCACCCAGCCGTGGGTCAGAACCTGCTTGAAGGGTGCGCCGCGATCCAGCGCGCCCACGGAGGTGAGCAGAGAGGACTGGAACCAGCCGCGGTACTGGTCTGCGCCCTCCAGATAGACGTCGGCGGGCCAGAGATCGGGGGTGCGGTACATGAGGCAAGCGTAGTGAGTGGAGCCGGAATCGAACCAGCAGTCCAGCGTATCCTTCTCCTTGGTGAAGGTCTTGCCGCCGCAGTGAGGACAGGTCAGGCCCTCGGGGATCAGCTCCATAGCCTCCTTCTCGTACCAGACGTTGGAACCGAACTCGTCAAAAAGGGCAGATATCTTATCAATGGAAGCGGGGGTGGACACGGGCTTCTCGCAATCACAGCAGTAGAACACGGGAATGGGCAGACCCCAACGGCGCTGACGGGAGATACACCAGTCGG
>JAZOOM010000311.1:0-1781 GCA_045655025.1 Eubacteriales bacterium
TTGGTGGTGGCTACATTCACCGAGGAGCAGACCAGCTGAGTCTCGGCCAAAGCCTCGGGGATGACGGAGATCAGGTTGCGATCCCCTTGGGTCATGCCCTTATGCACCAGCGCAGAGTAGCCGCCGATGAAATTGACACCCACGGTATCGGCCGCCCGCTGGAGGGTATGCGCCAGCTTCAGGAACACATCGGGGGACATATTGCCCGCCACCAAAGAAATGGGGGTCACCGACACGCGCTTGTTGACGATCGGAATGCCGTACTTCTTCTCAATGTCCTGACCCGTGGCCACCAGCTTTTCGGCCTTACGGGTGATCTTGTCGTAAATGTTGTCGCACAGGCGGTTCCCGTCGTCGCTGACGCAATCGAACAGGGAGATGCCCATGGTCACGGTGCGGATATCCAGATTCTCCTCTCGGATCATCTGGATGGTTTCCAAAATGTCTCTTGTATCTAACATGGTAGTTGCCTTTCGGATCGTTTACCCAATGAAGCTCCGCTTCACTCAGATGTGGTGCATGGTATTGAAGATACCCTCGTGCATGGCGTGGATATCCAGACCGTTGGTCCGGCCCAGCTCGTCCAGCTTGTCCACGAACTCGGAAAACTCCACGGTAAGGGCGTCAATGTCTGCCAGCATGATCATGGCGAAATAGTCACTCAGAACAGATTGGGAAATGTCTACGATATTGGCACCGAACTCGGCGCAGGCGGTCGCCACCTTGGCGATGATACCCACGCTGTCCTTACCGGTAACGGTGATAACTGCTTTCATACGGAACTCCTTTTGCGGGATACATATTATCCATTATATTATACTATAAATCCGTCTTATATGCAATAGGTAATTTATGAATTTTTCGGAATTCTTTGGTGTTTTTTTCGGGAATACCGCCAAGGAAGGGGCGAGGACGCGGGAAAAGCGGAGTATTTCGTCAAAATTGCAAAAATATGTCAAAAGCGTCTCCCCCCTCTTGCAATCCGCCGATAAATGTGGTATAATGATCGAAAACATACCAACAAGGAGAACACCATCACTATGAGTGAATTTAACACCTTTGAGTTCGTTGTGGACGAGCGCGCCGAGGGCAAGCGCAAGCTGGGCAAGGTTCTGGGCCGCATCGGACTTCTGACCATCGTCATCGGATTCTTCATTGCCTGCCTGGCCGTCAAGCTCTATCCTCTGGCTATCCTGCCCCTGTCCCTGCTGGGTCTGGTGCTGTACTTCTGGAAGATCTTCAACTGTGAGCTGGAGTACTCCATGACCTCGGGTCTCATGACCTTCTCCCGCATCTACGGCAGCAGGAAGCGCAGGAAGGTGCTGGATCTGACCATTAAGGACTTCCGTGAGTGCGCCCCCCGCACCGCCGAGTCGGATGCCAAGCTCAAGGCTCGCGGCATTGCCAAGACCTACTCCTTCGCCTCCCACTCCACCGCCCCCGACCAGTACTACGCCCTCTTCGAGCAGGACGGTGACCTCTGCGTAGTCTACTTTGAGGCCACCGAGAAGACCCTCAAGATCCTCCGCTACTACAACCCCGTCACCGTGGTCACCAAGGTCTCCCGCTGATGTGACCGCACAAAATAAGACAATTGAAACCACCGAAGGACGGGAGCATTCCCGTCCTTTGTTTATTGACAAATTGCTGTTTATCGGTGCGAAGGAGCACGGCCTCCGGCGGCTTAGAACCTTTTTGAAAAAAGGTTCTAAGAACTCCAAAAACTTTTAAAAAACATTATTTAATAATACCTTTTTTGAAAGTTTTGAGGATTCTTAAGG
>JAZOOM010000312.1:0-23547 GCA_045655025.1 Eubacteriales bacterium
GGACGGGAATACGAATGGTTCTGGCCTGATCTGCGATGGCGCGGGTAATGGCCTGACGGATCCACCAGGTGGCGTAGGTAGAGAACTTGTAGCCCTTGGTGTAGTCGAACTTATCCACGGCCTTCATCAGACCCAGGTTGCCCTCCTGGATAAGGTCAAGGAAGAACATACCGCGGCCTACGTAGCGCTTGGCAATGGAAACGACCAGACGGAGGTTGGCCTCCACCAGTGCCTTCTTGGCCTCCACGTCGCCCTCGGCCATACGTTCAGCCAGCTCATGCTCGCGCTCGGAGGTGAGCAGCGGCACGCGGCCGATCTCCTTCAGGTACAGACGGACGGGATCATCCACCAGACCCTCCTGCTCCAGAATGCGCTGCATGTTCTCGCTGTTCCCGAACTGCTCCACCTCGTTCTCGATCTCGCTCATCTCAGAGCCGGAGAGCTCGGGCAGAGGAATGCCGCTCTCCTCCAGGGAGTCGTAGAGCTTGTCCAGAGAATCAATGTCAAAATCGTTCTCCTCCAGAACGGCGTCCATGTCGCTCTCGGACAGACGGCCCTTCTTGCCCTTTTCGATCAGATCGTCCATCTTGGCGTTCTTCTCCGCCTCGGACTTGCTCACGGGCTTGGTGGTCTCGGTGCCTGCGTGGTTCTTCTTTTCCATAGTGATACTTCCTTTCTCTTCTCTCCCACACGGTGGGACTCTCTATATAATCTTTTTTGGTTGACTTTTTTACCGGCGGTTGCCGGAATCCCTGCGGATTCATTTGGGATCGTCATCCGATCCTCGGTTGATCTTTTTTCGTTTTCCCGCCAAAATCATCTGGATGCGATCGGCGGTGGGGGCTTCCTTGGCGGCTTGGCGCTCCTTAGCGGCGGCCAACGCGCCTATGGCAGCTCGCAGGATAGAGGTGCCGTTGTCGCTCAATGCCCGTCTGGTCTGCTCCAAACGAGCCAACCGCCCCATTTCCTCCACGGTGAAGTACTCACCCAGCAGAGAGAAATCGAATCCGCCGTCGGTCTCCTCCAGAGTCATGATGATCGTAAAGGCGTTGCGGTGGAAGGCGGTCACAAAGCAGTCTCGCGTCAGAGGGATCTGCCCCGTGAGGACGGCCCTGCGGTGCTCCGGGTACATGAGCAAAAGACCCAAAATGGTCTCCTCGGCGGCGGCGGCTTGGATGTTTCCCGCAGCCTCGGGATTGACCTTGTCCCGCATGCCCATGGCGGACAGTCTCGCCTGCTGAGACTCCTGCTGTTTCCCTGCCTTGGCGTTGCGGCGCATGGCGGATTCCACATCCTTGCGGAGGCTGTCCTCGCTGAGGCCCAGCTGATCGGCCACGGCATGGACGTAGACCTCCCGCTCGGCGGAGGAATAGACCCGCGCGATGATGGCACACAGCTCAGCGGCGGCCTTGATCTTCTCGTCGGGAATATTCAGATCGTGCTGGGAAAGCACGGATTGCAGCTTGAACTCAAAGCCCGTGCGGCTATTCTTGACCAGCTGGCGGAACCGCTCCGCTCCGAATTTTTTGATATACTCGTCGGGGTCTTTGGCTCCCTGCATTTGCAGGATGCGAACGTCCAACCCCACCTTGGCAAAGATGCCCATGGCGCGGTGGGCGGCTCGCTGCCCCGCCTCGTCGGAGTCGTAGGCCAGCACCACTTGCTTGGTGTACTTGGTCATGATCCGCGCCTGCTCGTCGGTGAGTGCCGTACCCAGAGAGGCCACGGCGTTCTCAAAGCCCGCGGCGTGGAGGGAGACCACGTCGATGTTGCCCTCACAGAGGATCAACTGCTCGGAGCAATGATTTTTTGCGAAGTTCAGAGCGAACAGATTCCTGCGCTTCTGGAAGGCAGGGGTGTCCGAGCTGTTGACGTATTTGCGGCTGTCCTGTCCCCCCACGTCACGGCCCGAAAAGGCAATGACGTTACCCGTGTTGTCGATAACGGGGAACATAACGCGGTCGCGGAACATGTCGAATGCCCGCCCGGATTTCTGGCTGATGCCGCAGAGGAACGCCTCCTTCATCTCCTCGTCGGAGAATCCGTTCTTCCGCAGAACGGCGGTGAGCGCCCCGAAATCGTTGGGAGCGTAGCCAATGCCAAAGCGGCGAATGATGGACAGGGGCAGACCGCGCTTCTCGGTGAGGTATTCCATACCCACACGGCCGATCTCGGGATCGAACAAGCATTCCCGCCAGAAACGCGCGGCAATGAGATTCATCTCAAAGACCCGCTTGCGGGACACGCCCCGCTTCTCCTCGTAGCCATTGGTGGGCAGCTCCACGCCGCTCCGCTTGGCCAAAAATTCCACCGCGCCCGGATAATCCAGGTTCTCGGTGCGCATAATAAAGGAGAAAGCGTCTCCTCCCGCCTCGCAACCGAAGCAGAAGAAGGATTGGTTATCGGGAAACACCGTAAAAGAGGGTGTTTTCTCGCTGTGGAAAGGGCAAAGACCGTTGTAATTCGATCCCGCCCGCTTGAGGGAGACGTAGGTACCGATCAGATCCACAATGTCTGACCGATCCTTGATGGCCTCCACGATCTCTCTGGGGTATCTACTCATTCGTGCAGTCCCCTCCATACCCGCGGAACGAAACGCTCCTGATAGGCTTCAATGGCGTAGCGGTCGGTCATACCCGAAATGAAGTCTGCCACGGATCTCTCCACCGTCTCCCCCTCGGCGGTGCCGATGCGGGTGCGGTAGCGATCGGGGAGCTTGTCGGGATGATCCACGAAGAAATCGAACAGAGTACATACCACATCCTTAGCCTTGGTCTCCTCGGCCTTGGCCTTGGGGTTGAAGTACACCCGTTCAAAAAGGAACTCCCGCAGGTCGTTGGTGGCGGCCTGTACGTCGGGCGTCATGGTGATGGTGGCGGAATTTTCGCTGGCCATGAGGATGGATCGCACCATGGTGTTGATGCGCTCGCCGTGGCTCTCACCCAGCACCGCTGTCAGCGCGGCGGGGATGTCTTCCTGATTCAATATACCCGCCCGAATGGCGTCGTCGATATCATGATTGATGTAGGCAATGCGGTCGGCGAACTTGATGAGCTGACCCTCGGGGGTAGCGGCCATGGATGAGCCCGTGTGGTTCACAATGGCGTCCCGCACCTCCCACGTCAGATTCAAGCCCTTCCCGTTCTTTTCCAGCTTCTCCACCACACGCAGACTCTGGCGGTAGTGGGCAAAATCGGGATCGTAGCAACGGCAAAGAGCGGCCTCACCGGCGTGACCGAAGGGAGTGTGACCGAGATCGTGCCCCAGGGCGGCGGCCTCGGTGAGATCCTCGTTCAGGCGCAAGGCTCGTGCCAGCGTCCGCGCGATCTGCGTGACCTCCAGAGTATGGGTCAGACGGGTACGGTAGTGATCCCCCGCAGGAGCGAGGAACACCTGGGTCTTGTACATGAGACGGCGGAAGGACTGGCAATGAATGATGCGGTCGCGGTCGCGCTGAAACTCACTGCGCATGGGACAGGGCTCCATGGGATGCTCGCGCCCACGGGATGCCGACGATCTTGTGGCGCAGGGGGACAACAGCAGGCTTTCCCGCTCGTCCATCCACGCGTGCAGACTTTGCTCCATGTCTTTCCTCCTTATCCGCCGTGCCCCGGTAAAATCTCGTGGGACGGCTTTTTTGCTTTCATTTATAATATACGCAGAATCCTCGAAAATTACTTTTGATTTTCGAGGGATTTTGCGAAAAAAATGGGATTTTTTTCATATTGAAGAAAATATTGGAGGTAATCTTGCCCCACGGAGCGAGAAAAGGGCGATATTCCCGCTCCGCGAGACAAATTCCCGTGGCAAGGGCTTGATTTTTGTGTCCCGCCGTGGTAGAATGTAGGCAGACAAGAGCTCGTGTCGTCATACCACACGAAAGGACTACATACCATGGAAAAGAAAACACTTGGCTCCTTTCTCTCCGCCCTTCGCCGGGCGCAGGGACTGACCCAGCAGGAGGTGGCCGACCGCCTCGCCGTCTCCAACAAGGCCGTCAGCCGTTGGGAACGGGATGAGGCTATGCCCGATATTCTACTGCTGCCCGCTATCGCCGATCTGTTTGGGGTGACGGTGGACGAATTGCTCCGAGGGGAGCGCAAGCGCGCCGCCGATACGCCGCCCGCCGCCGAGCTCCCCGACACACCGCCAAGCGATGTCCCCACCGACGGGGGTCACACTAATGAAACCCCGACTGATCCAAGAGCCCTGCGGGGACTGCGGGCTATGATGAAGCGCGCCATCGCCCTGATCCGTAACCTCGGCATTTTGGCCTTTGCCCTAGCCTACGCAGGCCTGCTGGTTATGTTGGGCATCAGCTACGGATTCTATCGCCCCATCCTTGGATATGCTTTGCAAATGCTGTTTGAACTGGGGAGCATATCGGTGCTGTGGTTCGCGTCGTGCCGTATGCGCGATCAGCTGAACGAGCTGATCTTTGATGCCACCGACACCCGCCTGCCCGTCATAGAACTGGCCCGCGGCTGTTACCATTACGCCTATTGGGTCTGGTTGGGCAATGCCGCCGCCGCCCACGCCTTTGTCCTCGGCTCGATCCTGTGCCTGAAAAGCGGCTCTCATTCCGTCCTGCTCCAATCGCATTACGCGGTGCTTGTTTTGATCATCACCATCGTCTATATCATCATCCATGTCTGTGTCAAGCCCCTTGCCATCCGCCGCTTGTGCCGCCCATGGGCACCGGTCTGCGGAGACACGATACGTACTTGGACTCCCGCTCCCCATAACCTTCACGCATACCTCCCACTCACCCTCTGGCAGATCATCCCCGCCATTCTTGGTACGATCGGGTGCATGGTAGCCAACTACGCCCTCGACCACCCCACGGGGCAGATCGACTACGCCTCCATCGCGGGAGTCAGCCTCTTGGCAGTAGGCCTCGCCGTATCCGTCGCCGCCCTTCCCCTCCACCTCCGCAAGCACCCCAAGGGCACCCATCCCCGCCGCGATACCCTCATCGTGGGCATCCGTAATCTGATCCTGAACGCCGTATTCCTCCTCACGGCCAACGCGAGTTTCGTGTACATCACCGCCACATCCCCCGACGGCCGCGTAGAGACCTCCTACTACTGGAACGAGAGCATGCTCCTCGTCGGCGTCGCCACATCCCTCGGGGTGATCCTCGTCACCGAGCTGGTGCGGAGGAAGGTTCAAAAGAAGCTGTAACCTGCAAAAAACACCCCATTTTCGCAGAGTAACACCCCCTCTCTACCAAAGTAACAACCGAAACCCTTGAATTTTACCCCTCCCTGTGTTATAATAAAGCCATCACCCCGCCGCAAAGGAGACACACCCATGGAATTCAAGGACAGACTCAAGCGTATTCGACAGGAACGGAACCTATCCCAACAAGCCCTCGCCAACGCCATCTACGTAAGCCGCAGCGCGGTCGCCAAGTGGGAGAACGGCCTCGGCCTCCCGAGCGAAAGCTCCTACCAATCGCTATTGGACTATTTGGGTCTGACCAAGGAAGAATTCCCCTTGAATGAGGAAGTCGAGGCCGTTTACGTAACCAAGAACAAACGGATCTTTACTCTGTCCGCGACAGTCATCATTCTTGCCTGTCTGTTGGCTACAGGGATCCTGCTCCTGTGTCTGGCCGCCATCCTGTCCATAAACACCATAGAGGGTGCCACGGCGGGCATGGGTATCATCGGCGGAGCAGACCTTCCCACCTTTTTGTTGGTGCTCCGTCATGGAAAAGACGGTGTCTATTTCACGTTGGCTCTGGTGGGGGTGCTGTCCTTGATCGCCTCTTTGACTTTCTTGGTTTTCAGCAAAAAGAAATGACGAAAAGCAAAAGAACCCTTCCTCTCGGTCGGGTTCTTTTTCATCTCATGATTCTATTTGAAAGTTCTTGGGATTCTTAAACCCTTCTTTCAAGAAGGGTTTAAGCCGCCGGAGGCACGTTCTCCTGCTCCCCTGCTCCCTCACCGATAATCAAACCGCTCCCCCGTCTCCATAAGGAAGCACCGCCCCGCGGTGACCTCCCCCAGCCGCTCTTCCAGCTCGGCGTAGTGAGTGCATTTGACGGCAAGGGTCAGGGTCACCCGATCCGAAAACTCGCTGTCATCGGTCAGCACCCCGTATTTGGGCAGCTCCTGCAAAATGAGCTGGTAGTCGGAGTAGGTAGTCTCCAGCATGAATTCGGTGAACTTCTCGTAGATGATGATGTTCGCCGCCTCCAGCGCAATGCTCGCCGCATGGGAGTAGGCGCGGATGAGACCGCCCACACCCAGAAGGGTGCCGCCGAAGTAGCGGGTGGTCACCACCACGCAGTCGAAGACCCCCTTCTTGCGGATGGCCTCCAAGGTGGGGAGACCCGAGGAGCCTTGGGGCTCGCCGTCGTCGGAGTAGCGGGCGGCCTGCTCGGTGGAGGTGCCGCCGCTGATGCGGTAGGCCCAAACGTTGTGGGTGGCGTCGGCGTAGGCCTTTTGCTTTTGCTTGATGAAGGCCATGGCCTCCTCCTCGGATTCCACGTGGGCGGCGTGGCCGATGAATACGGATCGTTTTTCCTCGAATTCGTCCTTCCCTACTCCCTCCAGGGTGGTGTAGAGGACGGGCGAAAGGGTTTCATTATCTTGACTCATAGTTGACTCCTTGCGGAATTTCAAGAATCATGCAGAAAGGTCATAATGCCGTAGGGCGGGGGCTTGCTCCCGCCGTCGCACGATAAAACCATTCGCGTTCTCGATTTTTCGATATTTCGGCGGGAGCAAGCCCCCGCCCTACAACCGATCGCACAGACGCGGTCACTTGTTTTCCAGCACAGAAATCTCCTCCGCGTCGGGCTGTAACCACGCGTCATCCCCGATCAGCTCCATCAGCTTGGCCTTCACAAAGCCGTACCGCATGGCGCAGGGCGGGGGGATCAGACCCTTGTGGATCATGGTCTCAAATTCGCAGAAGGTGACCCACTTGGAGTCCACGGTCTCGCCATCTTGCAGGGTCACGGTCACGTCCTCCCCCGCCTTGTCGAGACGGCAGAGATAGCAATCCATAAATGCCGAGGGCTCGCGGAGAGCACCGAGGAAGATCAGCTCTTCGGCGGGGCAATCAATGCCCGTCTCCTCTATGAGCTCGCGGTGAGCCGAGGTGAGGCTGTCCTCTCCCGCCACCCCCGAGCCGCCGGTGAATTCCCAATAATTGGGATACATGCCCTTACGAGGGTCGCGCAGAGTCAAAAGCAAACGGTTGGTATTGTCCACCGTGAACACCGACACCACCATGTGATAGGTGTGGGGGGGCATGGGGTACTGCCGCCCGCGGGGGTGGGTTATGCCCAAGGGCTTGCGATCCTTGTCCAAAAGATCCCAGATTTCCATAGAAAATTCACCTCCAATGAATATAAATATATAGTGGAAAATGCGTTACCAAGTATCCTCATCCCGTACAGTCTTTGCGTTGGGATCGTACTTCTTCATCATGCCATACACCCGATCGTCCACAGTGGCCACCACGGTGACGGCCTCATAGCCGTACTCCACCGATTCCACGGCGGCCTGCTCGGAGTACAGGCGGGACAATGCCCCCTGCTCGGCGTTGGGAATGACGAAGGTCACGCGCCGCTTACCGATGCGCACCATGTCCTGTAGAGTCAAGGACAACTGCTCCAGCCCCTGTCCCGTCTTGGCGGAGATATACACAGCGGCGCGGGCAGAGTCGGGACGGCCGTCGGGCTCGCGGTCAAAGGTCAGCCCCTTCTTGGCTACCACACCCATGAGACTCACGGTATCGCAGGACTCGCGGTCGCACTTGTTGAACACGTACAGGGTGGGCTTACCGCCTGCACCCAGCTCCTCCAGAAGCTGCTCGGTGACCTCCAGCTGGCTTGCGCACTCGGGGTCGGAGGCATCCAGCAAAAGCAGGATGATATCGGCGTAGACCGCCTCCTCCAGCGTAGAGCGGAAGGCGGAGACCAGATGGTGGGGAAGCTTGCGGATGAAGCCGACGGTGTCGGTCAGCAGGATGGTCTCCCCACCGGGCAGCGTGAACTTGCGGGTGGTGGGGTCGAGGGTGGCGAAGAGCTTATCCTCGGCCAGAATCCCCGCGCCCGTCAGGGCGTTGAGGAGGGTGGATTTACCCGCATTGGTGTAGCCCACGATGGCCACGCGGGGCAGACCCGAGCGGTCGCGGGAGGCGCGCATGGTGCGGCGGTTCTTCTCCACCACCTCCAGCTCGGCCTTGAGGGCATCGACACGGCGCTTCATATGGCGGCGGTCGCTTTCCAGCTTGGACTCACCGGGGCCTCGGGTACCGATACCGCCGCCCAGTCGGGACATTTCGGTACCGTGACCCGTCAGTCGGGGGGCGGTGTACTGAAGCTGTGCCAGCTCCACCTGCAATTTACCCTCAGAGGTAACGGCGTGGAGGGCGAAAATATCGAGGATGAGCATGGAGCGGTCAATGACTCGAAGCTCCATAGCCGTATTCCCGCCGCGGATATCGTCCTCCAAATTGCGGATCTGGACGGGGGTCAGGTCGCAGTCAAAGACCACCAGCCCGATCTCGTTATTGCGGCACAGATCCGCCAGCTCCTGCACCTTGCCCGAGCCGATCAGCGTACGGGGATCGGGAGTAGACTTGTTCTGCACCACGCGGGCAAAAACCTCGCCCCCGGCGGTGTCCAGCAGGCGCGCCAGCTCGTCGAGGCTGATCTCGACCTCATTGGCATCGTCTTCTTTGGTGACTACACCCACAAGGATGGCTTGGATGGGAGAGGTGCTCTCCTCACGGGTGGTAAAGGTGTTTTTATTTTCGGACATATGAGAACTCCTTTCGGATGGGCGTGAAAATTTGGGTTTGTCGGGATGTTTCGGTTGGCACAAACGTTTGTAGGGAGCGACGTCCTCGTCGTTCCTAGATTGAAAAACGTTGATCCCTTTTTGTCAGGCCATTCGCCTACCCCAAAACCAACAGAACGCTATTGGTTTAGGAGCGACGAGGGCGTCGCTCCCTACGGAGATATTGGCCATCCAAACAGACCGCTAAACCCCAACTCGCAAACAAAAATTGAAAAGCAAAAGGACAGGCTACCGCACGGCTCACCTGTCCTTTTATGGGTTGACAATCTGATTTCTCGCGAAATAGAGACCTATCCCGCAAGACTCCAAGAAGAATTACTTTCTGACAGCAGCCAGTCTCTTCTTGAACTTGTCCACGCGACCGCCTGCATCGACAAACTTCTGCTTGCCGGTGTAGAAGGGGTGGCACTTGGAGCAGATTTCAACACGCATCTCGCTACCCTTGGTAGAGCGAGAAACGACAGTCTCACCGCAAGCGCACTTAATAACGCACTCAACGTACTCGGGATGGATTCCGTTCTTCATTTTCATGTACCTCTCACTTGGAATTTCCCCATATGCTTGGACATGGGGTACAAAAGCCTATATATTATAGCACAAATCCCCTTGAATTGCAATAGGTTTTTGAAATTTTTCATTGGAATTTTTCACAAAAAATACGCTGTTTCCGTGTCGTACCTGTGGGTTTGTGGATAATGCGCCCGTGGCGGCACTCACCTGCGCGTCGCCGCTACCCTCATGGTGTCGCAGGCGGCAAACAACTGATCCCGAAAGACGGGCTTCCGATACTCGGGAAAGGACGGCATGGAGATCCTTACGGGGTGATCCGCATGAGCGGACGTGAAGACCACGCAGTAAACGGGAATGCTCGTTCTGCGCTTGTATCCGATATGCTCACAAACGTATTCTTCCATATCCGGCCAAGGGATATACTTCCCTTTCCCGATCAGCCGTTTTTCCCGGACACCGTCCCTGTCAAAGACGTAAGCGTAGGTCAGCATCCTTTGGCGAGAGGCCGAGGACAGCAAAATCCCCCGCATGACAGCCAACACGGCTACCTCAAATAGCAAGAACCACGACTCGGACAGGCTCTCCCACATGACCGCCACGTTGAACAGTACGCATCCCCAGGCCACGGGCGTCAGAAGGGCCAGGAAGACTCCTTTCGCCATCGCGCCGTAATTGGTTACGGTGATCCCCTCGGCAGTCCTTTGCAATTTCACGGTACGGGTACCTCCCCCTCGGCTATATATAGAATATGATTCGTTTCCGTATCGGGATCATACACGTAGTGGATGACCACCACCTGCCCCTCCCGGAGCTCCCTCTCCCCGCGGTAGCCCGGAAGAGTCAGATCGGTGAGGCTGTAGGCAAAGGAAACGCCGCCCACCGTAAAGCTGTCGCCTCCCTTATCGGGGAAGGCGGTAACGGTCAGATCCTCCACAACACCCTCCACCGTTTGGTACGCGCTGCTGTCGTAGGACGCCTTCATGCGGGCGTAATCCGTCAGATACACCGTTCCCGCCAGTAGGAACACCAGGCCGCACAAAACCGCGATCCCCCGCAAGAAACCCTTCACCAAACGGGAATGGGTCAGATCACGGCGAACAGGCCCATGTAAACCCGTACTTCCCTGCCCGGAAGCGGCCATCCTACAGGACACCGCCCAAAAGCCTACACCCACCAGCAAGGGGATCAGCAGTACGGGCAGATCGGCTATACGAAAATGAAATTCATACAGAACGGCATCCATGGCATACACTCCCTTCTGAAGTATGGCTTCACTTATATAGACGGAAAACGTCCCCAAAATCTTTCACGCGCATCGGAGGTTTTACACTTTATTCACATTATAGCACAACCGCCCCGATTTGTAAAGAGGTACGCCATCCGTAAACCCTCAAAAGCCTTGACAAACACCCGCCCTTGTGCTATAATGAACCCAACTGAAACCCGAAAGGCGGTATCCCCATGAATCAACCCAATTCCACCCCCAAGACCTCCGAAAACGTCCTCCTCGGCACGCTGGGCGCGATCCTCTTTTCCCTCGTGGGTGGCATCGTGTACTACGTCCTCTGGTCTGTCAACATCGTCGCCGCCCTCAGCGGGGTCATCGCCGTCCTCTGCGCCATCAAGGGCTACGAGATCTTCTCCCGCGGCCGTTCCAAGCGAGGGATCACCATTGCCGTGATCTCCGCCGGAGTCGTGCTGGTTCTTGCGTGGTACTTCTGCTTCTGCACCGATCTCCACGCCGCCTATCAGGGCTGGTTGGAGGCAGGCGAGGTGGACTACGCCCCCACCCTCGGTGAATGCATCCTCTTCGGCTACTACGATCTGGGCCTCAATCCCACCTACTTCGTACACCTCGTCTTCAGCCTGGGCATGGCCGCTCTGGGCTCTTGGGTCTACGTGAAGCGCTCCATCCGAGCCCAAGAGGAGGCCGCCGAGCGAAAGGCACAGCAGGATCGCACCATGGAGCTGGCCCGCATGCAGGCCGAGCAGGCCGCCCGTGCGGAGCAGGCCAATACCGCCGATACTCCCTCCGACGGTGACTCGGATACCGTCTGAACTTTCCCATATCCCTCCACCCAAAAACGGCACCTCCGCGTCAGAGGTGCCGTTTTTCGTATAAGGAAGCCGTTTTGATTCCGTCAGAAGAGCAACGGCAGGAAAAGACCCATAACGGTCATCAAAATATTGCCCGCGGCACAGCCGGGAGCGAATCCCAGCGTAAACACCGAGCTGTTCGTCTCATCCGTGAGGGCATTCAGAGCGGGGGTACAGGTTCCGCTGCCGCAAAGACCGCCCAACAGGTCGGCGTCATCAAGGCGAAGAACGTATTTCCCGAAGAATAGAGACAGCAGATGGGGCACAAGGGTGACCACCACGCCCAGCAGAAGAATGAGCCAGCCGTTACCCGTCATAGCACCGCGGAAGCTTCCGCCCACGCGGAGAGCCAGCACGCCGATGTACAGATTCAGACCCAAGCTCTTGAGGAACAGACGGGTAGCCTGGGGCATATGACCCGCCCGAGGCTTGCGGTTGTAGAACCAGCCGCACACCAAGCCCACCAGCAGTACCCCCACGCTCTCACCCAGAGACAGGGACAGATCCGCCAATGTGATGGCCAAGGAGCCAATAAACAGACCCACCGCAATGGCCAAGGACAGGAAGGCAATGTCCGTGACGTGCCCCTCCTCTTTGATATAACCCATGCGCTTGGCAGCGGTTTCGATGGTCTTTTCCGAGCCCGTAACGGTGATCGTGCTTCCCTTCTTGAAGGAGACCTTCCCGCTATGATTCGTAATGAGCAGACCGCACTCGGAGAGCAGATCCGCGCCGTTTTCGGTGAAATCCTCAGTCAGAATGATCTGGCGGCTCACCACCTGCACCCGGTAGTAAGCGGGATCGGTAACCTCCCGAAGCCCCTTATCGTCGGCATGGTTCAGAGCCTCCACGTCGCCCACCACCTGGATCACGTCACCGGCCAGCAGCCTGTGGTGCTGGAAGAGGCTCATGCTCTCGCCGCCGCGGTACACAGCCACCACCTCCACGCGGTCAGATGTGCTGTTCTCGAACTGGGCAACGGTACGGCCGATGTACTCGGAATGCCCCCGGATCAGATACGCCCGCAGCTGTAACAGGCTTTTGGGAATACTGACAGGGGTATGAGCGGAGCCATCGGACACATTGTCCAGCTTGTCCTTGACCATCAGAGGAAGCTTCTTCCCAAGAAGAACGGGAGCGGCATTCTTCATGAACAGGATCACGCCCAGCGTACCGAAGACGTAGGTCAGCGCGTAGGCAACCGTGGCGTTGGAGGCCTGATCGCCGTCCAAGGCGGCGGCGCCGAGAATGGAGGTCTGTGTCAGACTACCCGCCATCAGACCCACGGCCACGCCCACGTCCAGCCCCGCCAGCTTGCAGACCAGCACCACCGTGCCCAAGCCCACACAGGCGAAGAACAACGCCATAATCACGATCTTCAGACCCGTATTCCGCAGGCTGGAGAAGAAGGAGGGCCCCACCTCAAAGCCAATGGTGAAGCAGAACAGGCTGAAGAACACCGTGCTCAATACCGAGGAGAACTCCACCGATACGAGCTGGCTGACCAAAAGCCCCACCAGAAGCGTACCCGCCGTAGAGCCCAGTACAAAGGCCTTGATCTTGATTTTACCCACAATGTAGCCCAAACCAATACATACGAACAGGAGCAGCGGCCCGTGGCTTGCCAAATACTCCGCGATGACGTTCCCTCCCGCGTCAGCCTCGGCGCAAGCACCGCACAGCCCGTTCGCGTCCAAAGCCTGTCCGCAATCCGAGCAAGGTGCCCCCGTAGCGTCCTCCGCTTCCGCCGCGACGCTCACCGCAAGCAGGCACAGGCATACCGCCATGACCAGCACGGAAACCGCCCACAGCGTGTATTTTCGTTTCATGAATCTATCTCCTTCCACGCATTTTGTCGTTTCATATGATGCCCACATTATACCACAGTTACGGGGCTTTGTCAACGCAAAAAAACTTTACCGAATCGAAAAAAGCGGAGCGGGATTCCTCCCGCTCCGCTCAGAGCGCTGACAAAGCCGGCGCGATCCTTTCCAAATACCCATTTGGGCATTTCAATATGATGACCCTATTATTATATCACACCGAGCGTTACAAAAGTGTTACACCCCCCAATCCATGATAAATTTTCATTTTTCCCGTATAAAACAGATCTTTTTGAAAATACCGCGATCGGTGAAAAAAACGGGGCGGTAGTATAAATCCCCTTGTTTTGCAGATACTAACAAGGCAATGAAGCCCATCACCATAGGGGCGACACACGAATCGCCCACGGGTCATTCATGAATGCCCAAACAAACGCATTTGTAAAAAGGAGATCTATATATAATGAAAGCAACCGGAATTGTACGCCGAATCGACGACCTCGGTCGTGTCGTCATCCCCAAGGAGATCCGCCGCACCATGCGCATCCGAGAGGGCGATCCATTGGAAATTTATACCGACCGCGAGGGTGAGGTCATCTTCAAGAAGTATTCCCCCATCGGAGAGCTGGCCTCCTTCGCGGGGCAGTACGCCGAGACCCTCCACAAGACCTGCGGGCTGGCCGTAGCCATCTGCGACCGTGATACCGTCATTTCCTGCGCGGGGATCTCCAAGCGAGAATACGCCGACAAGACCCTGTCCGAGGCCATGGAAAAGCTCATGGAGTCCCGCAGCTTCCACGCCTACAACGGAGATACTGAGCCCATCCACGTCATCCGTGACGGAGGCTCTCACGCCGTCAGCTGCGCCATGCCCATCATCAGCGAGGGCGACGTGGTGGGCTGTGTGGTTTCTGTAAAGCCCCTGGAAGGGGACGCGGGCGACCGCCTCGCCTTCGACATCGAGGCCAAGCTCATCCAGACCGCCGCCCACTTTCTGGGCAAGCAGCTGGAATCCTGATCCGCTCCCAATAAAAAGGTGCCACCCGATTGCTCGGATGGCACTTTTTTTGGTTTGGAGTTGCCTCCAATATGGGTGAATTACTCTGCGGTCAGACCGGAGCGCTCGATACCCTGAACCAGGAAGTTCTGGCCGAAGCAGTACAGGATCACCAGGGGAAGGATGATACAGATACCGCAGGTGTTTCGAATCGCCGTGTAGTACATGTTCTGACCCGCGTAGTCGGTCTTCAGAGACGTGGGGATCTCCACGACGTCGGGCATCAGGACAATCTTGGACGTGGTGAAGAACAGCTCGGTGTAGAAGTCGTCAGTCCACTGCCAGCAGAATGCGAACAGGAACACGGTCACCATCATAGGAATGGACAGAGGCAGAATGATGGTGAAGAAGGTACGGAACACACCGGAACCGTCGATGTACGCGGACTCCTCCAGAGCATCCGGCACGCCGGTGAAGAACTGACGGAGCATGAAGATGTACAGACCGTTCTTGAATGCCAGACCGGTTGCCGACAGGATGGCCAGAGGCCAGTAGGTGTTGGTCAGAGCCAGAGCATTGTCGTCCAGATCCAGGATCTGAATACCGGCCAGCAGCTCGTTGAAGCTGTCGGGCATGAAGCCAACGCTGGCACCGCCGCTCAGGAAGGACAGAATGCCCAGCACGTCGAAGTAGCGGAAGCCCATGAACATGGACAACTGCAGGGTCTGGTGAGGCACGATCATGGTCAGGATAACCAGCATCATGATCAGGCTGTTACCCTTGAAACGGAACTTAGCCAGACCGTAGCCGATGAGACAGCAGATGAAGGTCTGAAGCAGTGCGCAGATCAAGGAAATGATCAGGGTGTTGGTGAATGCCTCCCAGTAATCCAACTCAAACAGGACAGCCTTATAGATGTCCAGCGTGAAGTGCTTGGGGATCAGACGGACGGTGACGTCCACGAAATCCTCGGGAGCCATGAAGGAACCGGCGATCTTGGAAATGAAGGGGAACAGAACCACGTAGGAGATACCTACCAGAAGGACCATACGGAAGATCATCCATGCCACCTTCTGGAAGAAGTAGAGATTGAGGAACTTAGCCTTCAGTCTCTCCTTCAGAGGGGTACGGTCGAACTCAACGCGGATCTTGTTCTTGGATTCTTTCGTGATTTTGGGTGTATTTTGCATATTCGTATCCATTTCTATACCTCCTTAATCACGCTTCTGGTAGAACACGAAGGCCGAGAAGATACCGACCACAGCGGCCAGGATCAGCATAACGATGATGAAGTACATCCATGCCATGGCCGAGGACAGCACCTGACCCTCCGAACCCTGGTAGACACTATTGATGTAGGACATAACAGAGTTGGAATTGGTGGTAAAGGAGTCGATGATGGTGTAAACACCGTTCACCAGGATCATGGGGCTGATCATGGGGAAGGTGATCTTCCAGAAGGTCTCCCATGCGGTACAACCGTCGATACGGCAAGCCTCGTAGATCGCGGGGGAGATGGACTGCAGACCGGCCAGGAAGATCAGCATCTGAACACCGGAACGGTTCACGATGTCGTAGATCTCGTTGATCATCTTAGCAACCAGGTCTACCAGCTCCTTACCGACCTTCATGGAGGAGAACAAACGCTCAATATCCATGACAGATACGATTTCCGAAGCGGCACTGGATCCGGAACCGTCGATGGACTCGTTACCTTCCATCATGGTACCCAGAATGTTGCTGGCCTCGATGCCCTCCATCAGACCCGTAGACAGAATAACGGGAATGAAGAAGATGGCACGGAACACAGCACGGCCGGCCATCTTCTGGTTCAGAAGAACGGCCATGAACAGGGAGAAGATCAGAATTGCGGGGATGTCGAAGGCCAACTCCTTCAGACCCCCAAGGAGGGTCTGAACGAAGTCGGGATCTTCAAACAGGGCATCGCTGTAGTTATCAAGGCCCACGAACTCCAGAGTAAAGCCACCACCTGTCACGATGTGCAGGCTATGGAAGCTCATGTAGATAGAGTTCCAGATAATGGGCAGATAAACGAGAACGAAACCGATAACGAAGGGGAGAACGAATATCCATCCGGCGCGTGCCTTTTTCTTGTCCAAGGAAGCAACCTTGCGCTTCTTGGTCTTAGGCGCGCTGACCGTCTGTTGAAGCTTCGCTTCGTTGGTCATAATCATGTTACCTCTCTTTCTTTAGTGATCCGCTTAGTGCATCACGACCACGTAACCATATGCGGGAATGGTGTACGTGACCTCGCCGTACTCAACGTTCACCGAGAAGTTGTTGTAGTTCAGGATGAAAGTCTTGTAGGCGGTATAACTGCCGTCAGCGTTCTTATCACCGTAGGTAACGGAGACGATACGACCGTCATCGGACAGGTAGCGGGAAGCCTCATCCTCCTCATCCTCCTCCAGCTTATTGCCGCCGGTGCCACCGATCAGACGGTCAATGTCTGCGGCGGACAGGTCGGTGATAGCGGTGACGTAGAAGTACATCAGGTCCTTCAGACCCATAGCGGAGGAATACAGAGTCTCTCCGTAGATCTCGGAGACGTGGAAGGTGGGATCCTTGTCTGCGCCCAGTCTGGTGAGAACGGCGTTGTAGTAGACGAACTCCAGATATGCGCGGATCTCAGGAGCCATAGTTGCGATCTCCTGTGCCATAGCCTCAGCGTCGTCGGAGCTGCAGTTCAAGAACTTCGCCTTGCCCAGAGCCTCACCCACCTGGTAGACGTATGCGGTGATCTCGTCCTCGGTCAGGAAGGAGGTCAGAGCGTAGTTGGGCATCTCACCTCTGTTGGCGGCGGCTCTGGCCTTGTTGATGAGCTGAGGAATCAGAGGATTGGTCTTGCTCTTGGTCAGCAGATCGTCAACGATGGTCATTGCGTTCTTGTAGTTCTTGTCAGAGGGGATGGAGATCTTGGGAGCCTCGCTCAGGTCGTAACCGTCGAAGCTGTTGAACAGGCTGTGGATGTAGTAGGTCAGCACGTCATCCTCGATGGACTTGTTGCCCTCAGCCACGTGGGTGATCTTGGAGGCCACCTCAGCGGCGAAGTCGTATACGGAATCCTCGGGATCAGCCAGAGTGGCCAGGATCTTGGAGTAGAGCTCGTACACGGTGAAGCCCTCGGACATGCTTGCCAGGATAGCGGCGTTCTTCTCAGCGACCTCGGCACGGACGGTTGCATCCATCTGAGCCATCTGAGCGTCGTAGTAGAAGGAATCGGTAGCGGTACCGAGCAGAGTAGACAGGTAAGCGTAGTAGACGTACTGAGCGGAGCTCTTGTGAACGTCGTAGCCCTCCTTCATCTCGTAAGCGGTGTGGAGAGCCTTGACCTTAGCGACGAGCTCGTCGATGTTGTCCAGAGTGACACCGGCCAGCTCAGCATCAACCAGCTCAGTAACCTCAGCCTTCAAGGTGTACTTGACATCCTTGGTGCCGCCCTCAGCCTCGGGATCCTCAACAGTCACGGTTCTGTCAGCGGTAGCAACGGTGGGAGCCTTGTCCTTGCCCAGAACAGCGGTAACGAACGCGATCAGGTAAGCCTTATCCAGCTCAGCCTTCACGTCGCCGTAGGCGCCCTTCAGGGAATCGTTCATACCGATCAGAGCGGCGGCCAGATCGGCGTCGTTCTTCATCAGCTTGATGTAAGACTCGTACTTGTTGTCAGCGTCCACAGCGTCGGCGTAAGCGTCCATGCGGAGCTGAACCAGCATCTCGATGCTGCTGTTGGTCTTGGAGGTAACAGTCTGAACGTAGAGCTTAGCATCGGTATCAGCGGCAACAACGTCAAGGACTGCGTCGTAGTAGTAGCTCTCGATGAAGGCACGGATATCAGCCTTCATGGTAGCGGGGGTTGCGTACTCAACTGCCTTATCAGGAGCGATAGCGTTGTCCTCGGTACGGATCTTGGCGGTGATGATCTCAGCGGCCTTGTCAACCAGGGCGTTCATCTGCTCCTCGGTGAAGAGCTTGCTGAGGGTGTAATCGCCGTCGGTCACCTGGGCGATAGCACCGTTCTTGCCGGTCAGGACAGCGTCGATCTCCTTCTTGATGTCGTTGGTAACGGTGTTGATGTTCGCGGTGTTGGGAACCACACGGCCGTTATCGTTGACACGGGTAGGAACGAAGTTCAGGGAAGCGATGACACTACCGTCGCTCAGACCGGTAACGGTGGTGTTCAGCATGGCAACGAAGTAATCCAGGATGTTATCCTCGATACCGTTCTCCACGTTGGCGATGATGGGATCGAAGGTGTACTTCTCGCCCAGCAGCTCATTCACGTAGAGGACCAGGCCATTCACGGAGGACTTGTCAGCGGACAGACCGTACTTGGCGATGAGCTCGTCGTCGGTCATGTTCTTGTTGGCCTCCAGGTAGCGGAGCAGCTCCAGCTCGGAGATGAGCAGGCCGTACTCCTTGGCAGCCAGCATCTTGTACAGGTTCTCAGCCTTACCGACGATACCGGCGGCGGAGTGGTTCGCCTCACCGTAAGCGGAGAAGACGAGAGTGGAGATGTGGGTGCGGAGGAAGGTATCAACCTCTGCCTTATCCACGGTCAGATCGAACTTAACACCCATCTCTTCCTTCAGCAGCTTCTCGGTAGCGGCCAGCTGAACCTCGATCTCATCAATGATGGACTGAGGACAACCCTCGGTGCTGTTGATGAGCAGAGATCCATCCAGAGCATCCTGATGCAGCTTGCTCAGAGTGGTGTACTGGTTCTCAATGGTCTGAATAGCGCGGCCAACGTTACGGATGTAGGTTCTGAGCTGACCCAGAGCCTGCTTCTCGGTAGCCTCGGCGTTGGTCAGAGCACTCTTCAGCTCTTCCTTGCGTGCATCGTCAGCAGCCTCATACTCAGCCATGATCGCGTCGTAGGAAGCCTTGGCCTCGGTGTAGGAAGCCAGACGGCGCTCGAAGGAACGGTCACCGGTCACGTACATGTACGCGGCACCGGAAATACCGCTGTAGTAGGTGACGAAGTCCTTAACGAACTTCTCAGCGGCCACCTCAACGCTGGCGATCTTGTCACGAGCATCGGCAACGGCCTCGGCCTTCTGCTTCTCCTCGTATTCGGTCTTGTTGATCTGGTAATCCAGAACAGCCTCAAACTCCTCGGTGATATCGCGATCCAGCTCGGAGCTGTCGGGCACACGGATACCGGCCAGGAACTGGTGATCCACGATCAGCTTGTTCTGAACGTCCTGAAGCTCGCGGTTCAGCTCGTTGTAGATCTCCACGACGTCATCGAACCAGATGTCGTAACGGATGGAGTAGTACTGGCTGAGGTTCTCATCCTCCTTGAGGATCTGGGTGTTCTGATAGGACAGAGTGAAGTACACGGCGGCACCGTTCTCAATGGCCTTCAGCTTGGCGTAGTTCACGTCACCCTCCATGTTCAGAGGAGTGCCCGCGAAGTTCTTGTAGCCGTGGAGCACAACGCCCAGGAAAGGAACGCTGTAGCTGGCCTTGATGTAACGGCTGGAATCCAGAGCGGCGCCCAGGATATGGTCGGCGTACTGCCAGGTGAAGGCGTTACCGCCGTCCACCATGATCTCGAGGGTGTCGTTGTTCGCACCGGAGATGTACTCCAGAGCCTTCACGACGAAGCCCTTGGAGTCTTCGCGGTTGTAAGGCTCATCCTCGTCGAAGTCGGAGTTCAGGGTGTTACCCAGAGTGCTGACAGAAATACCGGTCACGTTCTCGTACTGCAGGTAGTTGTCCATCAGCTTCTCGTAGAAGCGGCTGAAGTAAGCGGGAGATACAGCCATCTTCAGCATACCGAAGTGTCTCTGCTGAGTAGCAACGTACTTACGCTCAAAGGTATAACGGTCGTCGATGGTTCTGACGGCGTGCTTTCTCATGCCGAAGCCGTCGAACATCTTGTCCTCCTTGGCGACCGCATAGGAGAAATCGAACTCGGGGAACAGACCCAGCTCGCCGTCCTTGAGGTCGGCGGCGTAGTCCAACAGCTCCTGCATGGAGACGTTATCCTGCACAGCCTTTTCCCACTTGAGGCGGTAGGGAATGGTGCTGTAGAGCAGACCGCCGTTGGCGTAGCCCGTCAGCTTGAAGTTGATGTTGGTGGCACCTGCCTCGGACAGCTCCTCATACATGGTGATGACGTCTTCGGCAGAGGTCAGAGGTCTCATGACCTCCACGGGGATGGAGAGGATCTTCTCCACGGTCTCAGTAGCACCGAAGGACTCGATGTACAGAGGAATATCACCGGTGGTCTCCTTTTCGGACAGAACAGACAGGATACCCTTGCCAACCAGGTAGTCGCGGTATGCCTTAGCCATACCCAGCCAGGAAGCCTCGTACCAGCTGTCTGCGGGAAGCTTCTTATTGGCGGCCTCATTCTCATCGGTCAGCATGACGTAGTGGATCTTGTAGTTACCAACGTACTTACGGTTGGAAACGACGGTCCACTCGCTGTTGGTACCGACGGAGATGGAGTCTGCGACGTTGTAGGAGTCCTTGGGACGGGGGTTGAAGTTCATCTTCACGGTGTCGTAGGGAGACAGGACACCGGCGTGGTAGGAGACCAGCTCGGTCAGAGCGTCGCCTTCCTCGATGATGGCTACGAAGCCTCTCTTCACCTCGACCTCCTCGGCCTCGGCGCTGCTCACGAGATTACCGTACTTCTTAACCAGGGGGGATGCGGAGTTGCCGTCGGCCTGAGCCTTCTTGACACCGTCGTAGATCACGCCGCTGACGCGAGTGGTCACATCCTCACCGGTGGACTCGTTCAGAGAGATACAGTCGTAGTACTTGGTGTTCTCCACGATACCGAACACAGGGTAGCGAACTGCCTGCTGGTAGGTACCGGAGATCTGATGGTAAGCATAGTCCACACCGTAGATCTTGGAAGCAACGGTGTAGGTGTTCTGATCAGCCAGATCCTCGAACGCGAACAGGGAGCCGGAACCGTCGGGATAGAAGGTGTAGCCCTCGTAAGCGTTGTTACCTGCGCCCATGTAGGGCAGGATGGATACGTTGGTCAGCTGGAACTTAGACTCGTTGAAGCGAATACCGTTGGCGGGCAGACGGACAGTGAAGCCGTCCTCGTCCAGGGTGTACTCCAGAGCCATCTTAAAGACGGGAGGGTTCTCCTCGTCGCCCGTGTACTCGGTGAGCTGATGGTCGTAGTCCATCTCCTCGTAGGAGTAGTTGGGGCAAGCAGTCTTGATAACTTCCTCGATCTTCTCGATCTCGGTGGTGGTTGCGGCCTTATCCAGAACGTAGATGTCGAACTTATCTACGATGGGGAAAGCATCCAGCAGATCCTGCTTCAGACGGTCAGAGGAGCAGTCGTCCAGAGACTTGAAAACGAAGTAGGACATCTGCTTGCAGAGGTAGAAGGAAGCGGAAGCCAGAGGATGGCCCTTCTCATAACGGAAGATCTGCGCATCCTCGTAGGAAACGCCGTAGTACTCCTCCATGGGAGCCAGAATGAGATCCTCGAAACGGGTCTTCTCGATCATACGGGGAACCAGACGTCTGGCCTCCTCACGACCGATGGTGTACTCCACGCGGATACCATTCTTGATGTTCTTGATCTTGATCTGGTCGCGCATAGCGGCATACTCAAAGCTGGTATACTCGCGCTCACGGCCATTCTCGTCGAACTTGACCACGATCTGAGACATGATCTCGTTCTTGACGCTGTCGGACGCGGTTGCGGCGCCAACGTCATAGGGGTTGGTGAACAGGATCTGGCCGGTAGTCAGATCCTTGACGGCAACTTCACCGGTAGTCTCCAGGGCGTAGATCGCGTAGTTGCCTTTCGTGGTCATCAGCTTCATGGTAGCCAGCTTGTCTTCGGGCGACGCATAGATCTCGGTGAAGAGGTAATCCACCGAAGTGGTTTCCTCCTCTCCCGTACCGGTCGTCGTCCCGGCGACTTCCTCAGCAGATGCAGTGATCACCGACAGACCGGTCAATGCACTGCACAGCATCAGAACTGCCAAGAAGAGAGACATGATTTTCTTAAAATTCATATTCGATATCTCCTATTTGCGTTACAGGTTATAGTCTGTACTGGATCTCGGTAACGATGTTGGTAATCAGACTGACGATCTTTCCGACCAGAGTGGTGAACAGCACGGCCAGGAACATGATGAATACCATACCCACGACAGTACCCAGGACGGTGATCACGTTCTTACCCATGGAGTAGTCATGGGTGACCATGGTTCCAAAGAACACCAGCAGACCCAGCCAAATGAAGGCGAAGGTGCTGATGAAGCCGATGATATCGGTTTCGGTGCTGATACAGAAGTTGGAATAGACGGTTACGGGCACGACCAGCAGGGGAATGGGGATCAGGGAGTAGCTGCAAGCGATGAAGATATCCTTGAAGCTGCCTTCACCCTCGAACAGAGTGGTCAGACACCAGTTAGCCAGTACGAACAGGAACAGGGGAACGAGCACACCCAGAACCTGCTCCCAGACACGAGCCAGATTGGAGCGAGGATCCAGCAGGTAACCCTGACCGATTGCCTGATAGTAGAAGGTACCAATGGTCAAGAGAATGAAGAAGACTGCACCGCGGACGGAGCCTCTCTTCTCATGCTTCAGATCCCAGAAGCCATCGAAGGGATGGAAAATGAGGTGGAAGCCGTAGGCGATCTCCTGGCCGAAGGTTCTCTTCTTACCGGAAACAGCCACGCGCTTGTTGATCTTGCCCATCCACTTGAAGAAGAGGACGACAAGAACAATCAGAGCCACGATGAGGAGCAGCAGGAGCAGGAAGTAGGTGGACATCCACTCCTTACGCAGTTCCTTGTAGGAGTTAGACCAGTTGGTGGTGTCGTAAGCGGACTCGAAGTAGGACAGGGAGCTGGCGTAATCCTTGTTACGGTACATAGCCTGGCCGATACCGACGTAGGCGGAGTCGAAGTTGGAGTTACGCTTCAGCACGTCGGTCCAGAGGTTGATGGCCAGGTCAAAGTCCTGGGTAGCCTCGGCGGCGATAGCGTCCAGCAGGATGTCGCCGTACTCGGTTCTCTGGAAGACGGTGATGTTGTCGTTGGTCTTATCCAGGATGAGCATGGTCTCGCCCTGGTAAGCAATGGCCTCGATGGAGCCCAGGTTACCCAGCATGGTACCGTTGTCGCCGAAGGCGAACAGCAGGTTACCGTCGAAGTCGTAGGTGTAGATACGGTTACGCTTCTCGTCGATGATGGACCAGGTGTTCTCAGGACCGACAGCGGCGTCGATGATGGTGGAAACACCGGTGATGTCATCGGTGGAACGGTTGGAGTAGTCGATC
>JAZOOM010000313.1:0-2457 GCA_045655025.1 Eubacteriales bacterium
TGTATCTGTCCCTCGAGGGGCATCTCGACCGTCAGAAGGAGCTTGCAGATCGCTTTGAGATTACCCCTGCCGCCGTTGTTCAGACCCTTGATAAGCTGGAAAAGGACGGCTACGTGGAGAGAGGCGCATCGGAGAGTGACAGCCGCTGCAAGGAGATCCGCATCACCGAAAAGGGGCTTTTGCTCGTGACGGCGAGTAGGGAAGCCTTCCAGGCGATCGACGAAAAGGTATTTTCGGGCATATCCGACGATGAGGTGCAGATGCTCTATCGCATTCTCGGTCGGATGCAGGAAAATATCAGTACGGAATTCCGGAAAGAATCGTAACAAAAGCACGAAAAGGAGTCAAAGAACGAAACATGAAACGATGGTTTAAGTATGTAAAGCCGTATTGGCCGTATTTCATCATCGGCCCGCTCTGCATGATCGTGGAGGTCATCGGTGAGGTGGTCATGCCCAAGCTGCTGGCCTACATCATCGACTACGGCGTGACCCATGAAATGACCGATCCCCCCGCCTGGCTGGCGTGGATCTACAACGCTCTGGGGCAGAGCTTCGAGGACCCCGACGCGCCCCTCATCGTGGCACTGACCGTCGGCATGCTGCTGACCGCCGTGCTCATGATGGTCGGCGGTGTGGGCGGTGCTTACTTCGGAGCGAAGGCTTCGGTAAACTTTGCCGCCGACCTCCGCGCTGACATTTACCGCAAGGTGCAGAAGTTCTCCTTTGCCAACATTGACAAGTTCAACACCGGCTCTCTGGTGACCCGTCTGACCAACGACGTGACCCAGTTGCAGAACTTTGTCAATACCCTGCTCCGCATGGCACTCCGCTCGCCCGGTATGCTCATCGGCGCTCTCATCATGGCCGTTACCCTGAATCCTCAGCTGGCTTTGGTGCTGGCCTTTGTGGTGCCCGCCATTCTGGTGGTCATCGTTCTGTTCGTGTTCGTGGGTCTGCCCCGCTTCAACGCCATGCAGGAGAAGGTGGACGGTCTGAACTCCAGCGTACAGGAGAACATGACCAACGTGCGCGTGGTAAAATCCTTCGTGCGCGAGGACTACGAGAGCCGCCGCTTTGCCGAGACCAACGCCAACCTCAAGCGGGCGGGTCGCCGCGCCATGCTGGTGATGATCTGGATCTCTCCCCTCATGTCCTTCTTCATGAACGCCGCGGTCATGGCCGTTTTGTGGTTCGGCGGTAATATGGTCTTGGAGGGAAGCATGTTGGTGGGCGATCTTACCGCCTTTGTGACCTACATCACCCAGATCCTGTCCTCCCTCATGATGGTGACCATGCTCTTCATGCAGGCCTCCCGCGCTATGGCCTCGGGCAAGCGCATCAAGGCGGTCATGAACGAGGAGATCGACATCTCCGATGCTGACGCCGGTCAGCCCGACAAGCGGGTGGAGCGGGGCGAGATCGAGTTCAGAAACGTGACCTTCCGCTACTACAAGCACAGCGAGGGCAAGGTGCTGGACGACGTGAGCCTCAAGATCGACGCGGGCTCTACCGTGGGTGTCATCGGCTCTACGGGATCGGGCAAGACCACGCTGGTTTCCATGATCCCCCGCCTGTACGACGCGGACGAGGGTGAGGTACTGGTGGACGGTGTGAACGTCAAGGAATACAGCCTGTACAACCTGCGCGAGGGTGTGGGCATGGTTCTGCAAAAGAACGTGCTCTTCTCGGGTACCATTGAAGACAACCTTCGCTGGGGCGACGGGGAGGCCGATATGGAGACCATCCGCGCCGCCGCCGATTCCGCTCAGGCTGACGGCTTCGTCATGGGCTTCAAGAACGGTTATCAGTCGGATCTGGGTCAGGGCGGCACCAACGTGTCGGGCGGACAGAAGCAGAGACTCTGCATTGCCCGCGCTCTCCTGAAAAAGCCCAAGATCCTCATTCTGGACGACTCCACCTCGGCTGTGGACACCGCCACCGAGGCCCGTATCCGAGAGGCCTTCCGCGGAGAATTGAAGGATACCACTAAGATCATCATCGCCCAGCGCATCACCTCGGTGATGGAGGCGGATCAGATCATTGTGGTCAACGAGGGCCGCATCACCGGTGTGGGCACCCATGAGGCTCTTCTTGCCTCCAACGTGGAGTACAAGGAGATCTATGACTCCCAGATGGAGGCCGCCAAGCAGAAGGCCGAGCTGGAAAAGGAAATCAAGAACGGGGAGGTGGATGCGTAATGGCAGCCAGAAGTATTGAAGAGCTTCAGAAGCGATACGCCTCTCTGGGCAAGACCGCCGGAGGCAGAGGCCCCGGAGGCCACGGCCCCCGCAGAGGCGGCCCCGGCGGGCCCCGTCCCAAGGGCAAGCCCAAGAACAGCCGCGCTACGGCCTCCCGTTTGCTGGGCTACATCGGAGCCCACTGGTTCCGTCTTGTTTTCGTGCTCCTTTGCATGCTGTGCAGTACCCTCACGGCGGTGGCGGGCGATTTCCTGCTC
>JAZOOM010000314.1:0-4845 GCA_045655025.1 Eubacteriales bacterium
GCTGATGACCAGCAAAAAGGCCATGGGGATGAGGGAGAAGAGGGTCAGGGTGAGATTCATGCGGAACATCTTCCAGAGGGCCATGACGCCGAGGAACAGGGCGTCAGCCAGCATGAGGATACCCGAGCCGAAGCAGTCCTGCACCGTCTCGAGGTCGTTGGTAAAGTAGGACATGAGTGTGCCCACTTTGTTCACTTGGTAGTATTCGCGGGAGAGATCCTTACAGCGGTCGAACATCCGTCCGCGCAGATCCGTCTCCACCTTGATGCCCGAGCCGAAGAAGCAGATACGCCACAGAAACCGCCCGAAGGCCATGGCGACGATGATGAAGATCATGGGCAGGCAGATGGTATCCAGCAGGAAATCCATATTGAAGGGCACGAATACCCCCGCTTCCACCTCCACGACACCTTCCTTGATGCCGTTGATGACCATGCCGTACAGCTTGGGGATCTCCAACTGGAAAAAGTCGATCATGACCAGCGACAGAACACCCAGAAGCAGAGCGGGCAGGTGGCGCAGGTAGTATCGGTTGATGTGCTTACCGAAGATCACGGGATCACCTCATTTCCACAAGATTTGGGGGACATCCCCCGAAAAAGCGCAAACTTTGCATTTTATCCATTATAACACATTGGACGCGATTTATCAAGGGGTTTTGGAGAAACTGTTTAGGTGATTACGTGATTTTTGAAACCAGGGGTTGAGGCATGTTTCAAATTCGGGTTTATCGGTGCGTTGAGTTGCACCCCCGCATACCTGCAACCCCAACAGACCGACAAACCCAACTTTAAAAATCCCCAAAAATACAACGGAGAATGCCTGTTGACATTCTCCGCCATGGTGGGGACGTTCCCCAAATTGTACCGTACAAGCGATAAGCGATAAACGGCGAAACGGATTCACCGTGCCTCAGCCGAAAACAAAAGCGTACAATAATCCTCTCTCGACCGAGACCCCGCCCCGTCGTCCTCAGAAGCAGAGTAGGTGCAAACCGTCCGCCCCGCGATCACCTGACACCCGTCCACCACCGCGCCCACCAAAATGCCGTCCCGCAGGATCAGCTCGCTGACGTCCGCCGAGGGGAAGGGATCGGCGTGAGAAAAGGCGGAAGTCCCCTCCTCCCGGCCGTAGGCGTAGGAGGAGATGGAAGCAGAACTGCTCAGGGCGAAATGCGCGAACTGCTCCGCCAAGGGCTTCCCCGCCAACACCCGCACCATACCCGCGAAGTCGGGAATCTCTCCCATACTCTCGGTGTACAGAATCGGCTCCCTTTGCGCCATGCGAATGATCTGCATGGTCTTGTCAAAGGGACATCCATGGAAAGCGGTCTCGGAGATCCAACAATCCCCCTTGGGAAGCGTAACCGTGTCCAAGGAGGTACAATTGGAGAAAGCATAATCTCCGATCCCGGTCAGACTGTCGGGCAAAACCACGTTGTTCAGAGCCTCACATCTCGAGAATGCCTCGGAGCAGATGCGCTCCAAGCCCTCGGGGAAGATCACCTGCTCCAACGTCCCGCATCGGCGGAAAACAGGCTCCAGCTCGGTGAGCCCCTTGGGCAAAGCCACCGAGCGGATCTTCAAATTCTCAAAGGGATAGTACCGCACGTAGGCGGGCGCGAAGGAATCGCCCCCCATGTATTCCAGTCCGTCGGGCAACGTCACCTCTCGGGTAGACTTGGCAAAGACCAAGCCGTAGATCCGTTTCAAGGAGGCAGGGAGCGTGTAGGGCTCCAGCGCGTCGCAGAAGGCAAAGGTGTTCTCCATAATCTCCACGCTGTCGGGCAGACGGACACGCCGCAGAGCCTTGAACGCAATGAAGGAGCACATGAGGTACCGCGCCCCCTCCTCCACCACGACCTCCTGCACCAGAGCCTTCAAGGGCTCAGCCTCGTCGGACTGCGGATTCTCCTGCATACGACCGTAGTATTCCCGCTCCATGACGGCAAAGATCATGGGCACGGTGGCAAAGCCCGAAACGGTCAGCACCCCGTTCTCCAGCGAAAGCCGCCCATCGGCGCATTCGTACGTCAAGACCTCCCCGGCCTTGGCCGCCTCCACCAGCCGCGCCGCCTCCTCGGCAGTCACGGACAGCACGTGCCTCTTGTCGTTGTATGTCAGCTGCATGACGGTCATGATTACGTCCTCCCGATCCGATCATTCCCTCTCGCCTCCGCGGCGGTATAGGCTTCTGAACCCATTGTACCATAAAACCCCAAGAAATTCAAGCGGTATTTCGGAATAAACGCAAATTCGGCGTTTTTCCCCCTGCCCCTCCCCCTTGACAAGCCGTCCAAAAAGCAGTATAATAGAACCAGGAATCCACAGGAGGTACCCCATGGAACTCATCGAAATCCTCGCCATACTCATCCTTGCCGCCATTCTGGCCGCCATCGCTCTGCTGGTGGTGCTGCTTCTCCGTAAGCCCGCCGCCGCTGATCCCACAGCCGCCGCCGAGGCCACCGCCCGCGCCATGACCGACACCCTCCGCCGCGAGGTCACCGACCCCATCCTGCGGGAGGAGCGAAACGGCCAAAGCACCCTCCGCACCGAGATCCAAACCGAGCTGCGAGGCTCCCGCACCGAGACCACAGGCGTGGTGCAGACCTCCATGGAAAAGCTGGGTCAATCCCTCCGCGAGTCCCAACGGGAGACCGCCGAGCTCCAAGCCAAGCGCATCTCGGAGCTGACCACCTCCGAGGAAAGGCTCATGAACGAGCTGGCCCAAGCCCAGACCCGCCGCTTCGAGGCCCAGGATTCCCGTCTGGATGCCATGCAGAAGGCGCTGAACGCCCTCTTATCCGAGCGCATGGACAACCTGAATACCACCGTGGGCCAGCGTCTGTCCGAGGTGGATAAGCAGTTCAAGGACTTCCGTGAGCAGTCCGCCGCCGCCCAAGAGCAGCTCCGCAAGACCATGGACGACCGCATGACCGCCATGCAGACGAACAACAACGAAAAGCTGGAGCAGATGCGAGCCACCGTGGACGAAAAGCTCCAAAAGACGCTGGACGAGCGCATTTCCCAGTCCTTCAAGATGGTCAATGACCGCCTGGCCGACGTGTATAAGGGTCTGGGCGAGATGCAGACCCTGGCGGGCGACGTGGGCGACCTCAAGAAGGTCATGGCAGGTGTCAAGACCCGCGGCATTCTGGGCGAGCTCCAGCTGGGGGCCATCATCTCCGAGATCCTCTCCCCCGAGCAGTATGAGGAGAATACCGTGACCCGTCCCGGCACCGCCAACCGCGTGGAATTCGCCGTCAAGCTCCCCGGCGAGAACGTCCAACCCGTCCTCCTCCCCATCGCCGCCAAATTCCCCGCCGATGCCTACCACCATCTGGTGGATGCCTACGAGGCAGGAGATCCCGAAGCCATCAGAGCCGCCGCCGCCGAGCTGGAGACCCGCATCAAGGGCGCGGCCAAGGACATCCGCGACAAGTACGTGGAGCCCCCCTACACCACCACCTTCGGCATCATGTTCCTGCCCTTCGAGGGTCTCTACGCCGAGGTCGTACGCATGGGGCTGGTGGACGTGCTCCAGACCCAGTACCGCGTCAGCGTAGCCGGCCCCACCACCCTGGCCGCCCTCCTCAACAGCCTGCAGATGGGCTTCCGTACCCTTGCCATCCAGAAGCGCTCCGGCGAGGTCTGGGAGGTGCTGGGCGCGGTCAAAACCGAGTTCGGCAACTTCGAAAAGGTGCTGGCCAAGGCCAAGGAGCGCATCGACCAGACCGGCGACGAGCTGGACAAGCTCATCGGCACCCGTACCAGACAGATCAACCGCAAGCTCAAGAGCGTGGCGGAATTACCCGCCGCGGACGCGCAGAAGCTGTTGGACGGGGTGATCGTGGAGGAGGATTCCTGACCCACGCCCTATATACGAAACGAGACCCGCCCTCACACCGAGGACGGGTCTTTTCGTATGCAAAGGTTTACGGCTCATTCGATTTGATCGGCGTATTGGAGCCGACCTTGATTCCTTTATTCCACGTAAAACTCCCGCAGATCCTCCAGTCGGATACACCCCAGCGTCCCACCCCACACCGCGCCGCAGTCGATGGCGATGTGGCCGTGCCCTCGGTAGATCCGTCCGCTGTACGCCTCGTCAATGCGCCCCGTGGGTACGTGACCCGTCACCAGATAGCGATCCGTGAAATAGGGCTTGGCGTAGTCGGTGTGGGCGGTGATCAGGCCGTACAGGTCGTAGTCCTCCAGCGGGCGGGCGGGGTCAAAGTCCGGAAGCCCCGCGTGCACCAGCACGAAGCGGTTTTTCCCCACCGTCAGCTCCTCATAGGGGGCAAACTCGGACAGGTAATCCAGGATCCCCTCCTGCATATCGGGGGACAGACGGCGGAATTCCTCGGCGGTGGTCTGCCCACCGTCGGTCAGCCAGCCAGCCAGCGCTGAAAGATCCTCGGCGGTGAGGTGGGTGTCGCAGTTCTCCTCGGTGATCCGCACGGACAGCTTGCCCAGCAGGTATTCCGCCATGTACTCGTGATTGCCCAGTATGGGATACACGTTGGGTCGCATGCTCATGTCTTCCAAAATCTTCATAGGATTCGGGCCGCGATCCACCACGTCTCCCAGCACGTACAGCTCATCCTCCTCCGAAAATCCGATAAGCTCCAGCATTTTCACGTACAGATCATACCGTCCGTGCAGATCACTCATAACGTAGGTCATACCCGCATATCCTCCTTGACAAGTCTTTTCTCCATTGTACCACAAATCCCACCGAAAGTCAAGAATTCAGGAGGCACCTATGACCCACCGTATCCGCGTACTCCCCCTTTTCTCCGCCCTCGCGATCCTGGCCGCGCTCCTTCTTCTCTCCGCTTGTACC
>JAZOOM010000315.1:0-5935 GCA_045655025.1 Eubacteriales bacterium
CCCAAAACTTTTAAAAAGTGTTATTAAATAATCCCTTTTTGAAAGTTTTTGGAGTTCTTAGAACCTTTTTTCAAAAAGGTTCTAAGCCGCCGGAGGCCGTGCTCCTTCGCACCGCTAAACCGCAATTTGAAACACAGACAAAACTGATAAAAACAGCTATACGGCCCTGAAAGCCGTATAGCTGTTTTGTAAATGAATTCTTATTTCTCTACGTGGGATTGATAGTATTGTTCCTGAAACCGAATGGCGGCCTCGATCTCGGCCACGGTAAAATCCATCCCCTCGGGAGCCATGACCAGCTTGTCCTCCACGTCATCGGCGCGGTAGACAATGGCGATGATGCGGCCCGTGTAGGTCTCCACGGGGTGATCCACACCCAGCAGGAACACGTCCAGCTCCTCCCCGTCGCCGCCGAGGACGTCGGGAATGTAGCCGTAGTTGATGGGATACACAAGGGTCTTATCACCCTTGACGTGGACGTAGCCCATGGGACGGTCGATGCCGATGGTGACGGTCTGACCGAGGTAGGGACGCAGGTCAGGGCGGGGGAAGATCTGTTCGGGCATAAGTGACCTCCTTGTGAGATATGAGATACGAGATATGATGCAGGCAGGCCTATCTTGTATCTTTGTATCTTGTATCGGCCGAGCTTGCTCGGCGCGTATCTTTTTTAGTGGTTTCTCTTGTTCAAGAGTCCATGCTTCACGTCCCACAGCTTCTGGGACAGATCCACGTAGTAGTTGTGGGGGTTGGTAAATCTCCGAACCTCTTCCCACATGCCGTCTCGCTCCTCGGCGCAATGCTTGCGGATCTCGTCCAGAGTGGGCAGGTCGTAGGCCAGCTCGCCGTTCTTGAAGACCTGCATCAAAAGCTCGGTGGCGGTGTAGTTGGTCAGGGTCTTGCGCTTCCAGGTGTTCTGGGGGTCGAAGATCTCCAGAGGCTTCGTGTCGTCGATGACCTCGTCATGCAGGCAGATGAGATCGGCCTCGGCCTTGCCCGTGTCGCGGCCGCGGAGGCGGTAGACCTTCTTGAAGTGGGGGGTGGTGATCTTGCCCACGTTCTCGGAGATCTTGATCTTGGGGAGGATGGAGCCGTCGGGACGCTCCACGGCGGTGAGCTTGTACACGCCGCCGAAAACGGGATCGCTCTTGGCGGTGATGAGGCGCTCGCCTACGCCGAAGGCATCCACCTCCGCGCCCTGACGGATGAGCTCGCGGATGATGTACTCGTCCAGAGAGTTGGACACCACGATCTTACAGTCGAACCAGCCCGCCTCGTCCAGCATCTTGCGTACCTTCTTGGTCAGGTAGGCGATATCGCCCGAGTCCAGACGGACGGCGCACTTGGTGATGCCCATGGGCTTCAGGATCTCCTCAAAGGCCTGAATGGCGTGGGGCACGCCGGATTCCAGTACGTTGTAGGTGTCCACCAAGAGGGTAGCGTTGTGGGGGTAGAGCTTGCAGTAGTTGCGGAAGGCGGTGATCTCATCGTCGAACATCTGCACCCACGCGTGAGCCATGGTGCCGGATGCGGGAACGCCGTACAGCTCGTCGGAGATGGTGCAGGCGGTGTTGTTCACCCCGCCGATGTAGGCGGCGCGGGCACCCAGAATGGCGGCGTCGGCACCCTGCGCGCGGCGGGAGCCGAACTCCGAAATGGCGCGACCCTTGGCGGCGCGGGCCAGACGGGAGGCCTTGGTGGCGATGAGGGACTGGTGGTTGATCATCATGAGGACGTAGGTCTCAATGAACTGCGCCTGAATGGTGGGAGCGCGGACGATCATGAGGGGCTCGCCGGGGAACACGTAGGTACCCTCGGGCACGGCCCAGATGTCACCCGTGAAGCGGAAATTGCGGAGATAGTCCAAAAAGCCCTCGTCAAAGAGGTTCTTGCTCCGCAGGTAGGCGATATCGTCCTCGTCAAAGTGAAGATTCTGAATATACTCCACGATCTGCTCCAGACCCGCCACCACGGCAAAGCCGCCCTCGTCGGGGTTCTTGCGGTAGAATACGTCGAAGTACACGATCTGATCGGCAAGACCCGTTTTAAAGTAGCCGTTGGACATGGTCAGCTCGTAGAAGTCGCAGAGCATGGTGAGGTTGCGGGAAATGTCTTTCATGGTCAAAAAACCGTCCTTTCGTCAAGTCTTTCACACGGTTGTTGCCCGAAATTGGGCGTTTTCTTGGGTTTATTATACTCCTTTTCCTCCCTCCTGTCAAGGGAAAACGGGGTTTTCTGCCGTCCTGCGGGGATTTTCTCGGTATTTGTGCATAGGATACGGATTCGGGAAAGGGTTTTTGTGGAGGTTGACACATGGAGGACGGAGCGGGCGCACACATAGGCGCGCCCCTACCCCGTGACTGTTTGTTTCTCTGCTCTATATCCCGAAATGTCGGTAGGGGCGCACCTGCGTGTGCGCCCGTCGAACTACAAGGGCGCACACGCTTTTTGGGTCAATGAAAGACCGCCCACAAGCGCAGGCGGTCTTGGATTGGGTTTACTGCGGCATATCCGTATCGTACAGATACCGTGTCACCAGCTTGGTCTCGCCCTCCCCATTGGTGAGGATGATCTGCACAAGCACGCCGGGGCGGGTCATGAGAGCCACGGGGCGGGAGGCCTCCAGCCATGCATCCCACTTCTCGGCGGGGACGGGATCGGTGGCGCGAGTCACGCCGGCTACCAGGTCGTTTCGTTCGAAGCGCTCGGGCATGATGATCTGTATCGTGTTCTCGCAGGAGAAGAAGACGTGAGAGCCGCCCATACCGTAGCCGCTGAGCATAAAGCGGGGGGTGTAGCTCTGGTAGCGGACGTCGGTGATGGTGTAGTCGGCGGTGAAGTGAGCCTCCAGACCCTTTTCACGGACAAAGGCGAGGGTGTTTTCCCACGCGGAGGTGACGTAGTAGGTCTGGTATTGGCGGTCATGGGGGTGAGTCCCCTGAATGGTGTAATGGGCCACACGGGCGCGGATGATGCCCATGACCCTGTCCTCCTCCTCTCCCGAGAAATAGCGGTCGGCCGACGTTTGCAGGGCACGATCCATATCCAGAGCGGTGATCAGAGCCTTGCGCTCCTCCTCCGACAGGGTCACGGCGGTGAAGCTTGCGAAGAAGGGATCGCCGAACTCAAAGGCATCGGCCTCAGCGAAGCCCATGTCGGCGTGGGAGGAGGCGCTCTCCTCGCGGATACCCCAGGTGTCCTCGGCATTCACCGTCTCCTCCAGGGCGGAGAGGGTGAGGTAGGGGTAGTACCGCTCAACCGTCTTGCCGCTTTTGAGGGTGTAGGTGATCTTGTAGTAGACAGGCACGACGGTGTCGGTGAAGCCGTCGGCGGGCTTGCCCGTATAGGTTTGCCGTCCCTCGGTGATGATGGCCCCGTGGATGGCGCGGATGATCTCCACGTCCTCGGGAAGGGTCAGGACGGGGAGGCTATCCTCGTTCAGGTCAAAGCCGTAGATATAGAGGAAATCGTAGAAGGTCTCGCCGTCACCAAAGCCCGACATGGTAGCTCCTTGGGAATCCGCCCACCCGCGGGAGAAGCCACCCTGTCCCAAGTGGCGGAGCAGGGTAATGTTCTGGTTATAGGTGACGGTCACCGATTGCACGTCCATGGCATCGGGGATATAGGAGGAGTACCCGAACCAGCCCGCGCCCAGGAGGAGAGTCAGCACCAGAGCCAAAGCCCCCGCGCCGCAGGGGATGGGGTAGTGCTTCACCACGCCTCTGAGGTCGCGGATGAGGATCCAGCGGAGCAGGGCGGCGGCCACCACAAGGGCGAGGATGAACAGGGCGGTGAGGATCACCGTACCGAGGGTGCCCTCGGCGGGAGCCTTCAGCTTCAGCACCAGCGAGGCAACGCACAGGGCGTTGGCGATGGCTACGGCGTGGGACAGGATGGGGTGAACCGTGGCCTTGCCCGCGTGCTCGGCGGGACGGCGGCAGTAGGCGAAGCCCGCGAGGAGAGCCAGCACCGCCATGAGGACGAACAGGAGGATCATACGCACCGTAGGCAGAGTGGGCAGATCGGCTCTTGCTATTTCCAGCAGGTAGCCTTGGCCGTAGCCTTCAACGGTGGTGGAGGGTTGTAAGCCTACACTGGTGTAGAGCTTGTAGGGGAGCTGATCCGCCAGCATGGTGAACAGTCCCGCCCCGAGATGGTCGCTCAGAAGGCGCGTGGCCAGGGGGGTGCCGAAGAGGTAGAATCCCACCATGGTCTGAGTGCCCCACAGGAACGCGTAGGGCGCGGCCAGCACCCCGACGGTGGTGAGGAGAGCCGAGAGGAAGCTTCCGCACAGCACCGATACCAGCGCGCCCACGGTATAGCTCAGGAGCGCGAGGGTCACGAGGCTGAACAGGTACACGCTCATGTATTGAACCGTGATGCGGTAGGGATCCTCTCCGAAGGCGGCCATTTCCATGCGGTAGGCGGCCAGGACGGGGATCACGATGCCCAGCACGACGGCTACAAAGCCGAAGAGGTAGCGGAGGAGAAATTGCTTCCACCGCGCCGCGCCCACCGACAGATAGGTGATGGATTCACGGCGGCTCCACAGGAAGGAGAACAGGACAAAGGCGGCGAACAGACCGTAGACCACCCCCGCGATACGCAGAGCGACCTCGGAATCCCGCATGATGAGGGAGAATTCATCGGGGCGGTTGCCCTCCAGCATTGTGGCCACGTAGGTGAAGGCGAAGAATAACAGCATTCCCACAAAGGCCACCCACCAATATCGCCGTACCGTCCAGAGAATTTCGTGGAGCAGGGGATGGAATTTACTCTTTCTTCCCAAAGAGTCCTTCGATGTCATAGCTCTTTCCTCCCTTCTTCATTTCATACTTGAATACGTCCTCCAAGGACAGGGGATAGGTCTCGAACAGGCAAAGTCCGCCGCGGCTGCGGAGCGCGGCTTCCGCCTCGTCAGCGGGGATCTCGCTGACAAAGGACAGGACTTTTCTGCTGACGGTCAGGTCGCCGTGGGGAATATCCGACAGCACCTCGGCGGTTACCTCGCGGTCAAAGGCGGCGCGGATGCGGGTATAGCGCTCCTTGATGGCCTCGATCTCACAGCTATACACGATGTGGGTGCCGTTGAGCATGCCCACGGTGTCGCAGATATGCTCGATCTCGTGGAGGTTGTGGGAAGCCATGACGATGGTGGCGCCCGTTTCGGCCATGTACTCCAGCAGGAGGTCGCAGACCGTCATGCGGATATTGGGGTCGAGGCCGTCAAAGCTCTCGTCCAAAAGGAGGTAGCGGGCGCGGGAGGACAGACCCAGAATGATGGCGGCCTGCCGCTTCATGCCCTTGGAGAAGCCGTTCAGCTTCTTTTTGGGGTCAAGACCGAAGATTTCGGTGAGGCGGGTGAAGGTCTCCATGGAGAATTTGGGGTAGAAGCCCCGATAGAAGGCGGCCATGGTGCTGAGGCTGGCTTGGGGGAGGATATAGGGATCGTCGGGAATGAGGAAGATATCCCGACGGGCGGCTTCGGAGGCATAGACGTTCAGCTTGCCGCCGGTATTCCCGATGCCTTCAATATCCGCCGTGATGTTGCCCTTGTCGGGGGCATACAAGCCCGCCATGAGGCAGAGCAGGGTGGTCTTACCCGCCCCGTTGTAGCCCACAAGGCCGTATATGGAGCCGTCGGAGACGGTCACGGTGATGTCGTCCAGCACCGTTTTGTCCCCGAAGGACTTGCTGACGCGGTTGATCTCAATCATGAAAATGGGTTCCTTTCTGTAGAATGCGGGGGCGTTCAAATTTGGGTTTGTCGGGGAGAACACGCGCCCGTAAGGGCGCATATCGAGCCGCCTTGGCGGCATATCGAACCGCGAAGGCTTAGGCCGAGCGGTATATCGAGCACCCGAATGGGTGCATATCGACAAAAAACGCTCCGTCGATATACGCCTTACGGCGTTCGATATGTGCGTCGTTTCTC
>JAZOOM010000316.1:0-2287 GCA_045655025.1 Eubacteriales bacterium
AAGCCCCCTTCACCCCCATCCTTGCCGCAACGGGAAAGCTGAACGCCTTACCCCGATAAACAGCAATTTGAAATCCCTTCCCGTTCAAAAAAATCCCCCTTTTTTTGTGCAAACCGCCATGCCCCTTTAAAAGCGGCCAACCTTGACAAATCGTGCAAAATGTGATACAATATTTGTTACCTATATGAAACATTTGAAAGGAGATTTTCGACAATGAGCAAAAAGATCCGCATTTTGAGTCTGCTTCTTGCCCTTATGATGATCGCCTCCACCCTGGTTGCCTGCGGTACCACTCCCGAGGATGGCGTCAGCACCTCGGGCAACACCGAGAACGTCACCGAGGAGGAGACCAACCCCCTGGAGGACTCCCTCGCCGCACTGCGCAGTGAAGTCGATTGGGGCGGCAATGACTTCGGCATCCTGTACGTCAACGATATCGGCGGCTATACCGAAGAGGTTGAGGCCGAGGCCGATAACGGCGACACCACCAGCAGCGGTGTCATCAACGAAGCCGTTTTCGAGCGCAATACCCTCTTTGAGGAGTACTGTAACCTGAAATTCACCTTGATCCCCACCCCCAACTCCTCCCTCGGCAGCCGAGTCGTCGGCGAGGTGCAGACGGGTACGGGTGACTTCCACCTGATCAACTCCACCACCGACATTGCAGCCGCCAACGCAACCTCCGGCTACCTGTACAACTACCTCGATATGGACATCGATTACGAGCAGGAGTGGTGGGATGCCGGTACCCTGAACTTTGCCCTGGACGGCAAGGTGTTCTTCATGGACGGCCCCTTCAACATCGTGGACGACGACGTAACCTTTGTGTTCATGTTCAATAAGGAGCTCCGAACCGAGTACCAGATCGCCAACCCCTACGACACCGTCAAGGCAGGCGACTGGACGCTGGAATACTTCAACTCCATCGTCAAGGAGCTGGCCACCGAGAACGGTGACGGCAAGTGGGACGCCGAGGATACCTACGGCTTCTCCACCCCCGGCTCCATCGGTAACACCTTCTTCTACGGCGCGGGTCTGCAGTACGTAATCAACAGCCGTGACATGGATACCCCCGAGCTGGTTCTGGATGCCAAGATGGAGCAGGCACTCAACGTGCTGGATCTGGCCCGTACCATCATCCTGGAGAATAACTCCACCTACGTAGCTCCCCACGGTCAGGAGGGCGTGTCCAAGGAAATCTTCATTCAGGGCCGTTCCCTGTTCTACTGTGAGGCCGCCAGCTACCTGCGTAGCCTGAACAGCTCCATGGAGCGTGAGTACGGCGTGGTGCCCGTGCCCAAGTACAACAAGGCACAGGAGAACTACACCACTTGGAGACACTCCATCGGCTCCACCCTCTCCATCCCCACTTCCGTAGCCCAGAGCGATATGGAGCAGTTCGCCATGGTGCTGGAGACCTACACTCTGCTGTCCCAGAAGTACGTCCGTCCCGCCTACTACGAGATCATGCTGACCACCCGTAACGTACAGGATCTGGAGTCCTCCGAGATGCTGGATCTCATCTTCCTGTACCGTACCTACGATATGGCCATGTACTTCACCCAGCTGGGCTTCGCCGGCCTGTTTGAGACCGCTGTCCTCAGCTCCGGCAGTAATTTTGCCTCCAGCTACGCAGCCCAGAGCAAGCGATTCGACAGACAGATCACCAGCATCCTGCGTAACCTGCAGAACAAGCGATAATCAAACGCGATCCCCCATTTGAACCGAGCCCACGGGCTCGGTTCTTTTTTTTCGCGAAATCTAGGGTAACAAGTCAAACTAATTTCACACTCGCTTGCGAGTATTTCACACGCCGCAGGCGTATTTCACTATAAATCATCTCCTCCCCCTTGCATTCTCCCCGAAAATGTGCTACAATATAAGAAACAAAAAAAGAACCCTCCGAAAGGAACGGACTATGCCCACCACTTCTGAATTTCTTCCCCTCTCCCGCGCCGATATGGACGCGCGGGGCTGGGATAAACCCGACTTCGTATACGTTACGGGGGATGCCTACGTGGATCACCCCTCCTTTGGCGTGTCCATCATCTCCCGTGTGCTGGAGGCCGAGGGCTTTCGCGTGGCCATCCTCTCCCAGCCCGACTATAAAACCGCCGAATCCTTCAAGGAGTACGGCCGCCCCCGCCTGGGCTTTCTGGTGACGGCGGGCAACATCGACTCCATGGTGGCCCACTATTCGGTGGCCAAGCGCCGCCGCAGCCGGGACGCCTACAGTCCCGGCAATCTGCCCGGGCGCCGTCCCGACCGTGCGGTGATCGTGTATTCC
>JAZOOM010000317.1:0-11386 GCA_045655025.1 Eubacteriales bacterium
TGATGTTGGCGTAGATGCCGCGGCCCTCCTTGACGGCGTCCACGATGGTGGCAAAGTTATCGTCGGTGAGGGTCATGTCGGCGGCGCCCTTGGCCACGTCGGTACCCGTGATACCCATGGCGCAACCGATGTCGGCGGCCTTGAGGGCGGGGGCGTCGTTGACGCCGTCACCCGTCATGGAAACCACTTGGCCCTTCTTCTGCCAAGCTTTCACAATGCGGATCTTGTTTTCGGGGGAAACGCGGGCGTAGACCGAGATCTTCTCCACGTTGGCGTCCAGCTCTTCCTCGCTCATGGCGTCCAGCTGTGCGCCTGTGATGGCCATGTCGCCCTCTTCCAGAATGCCCAGCTCGCGGGCGATGGCGGAGGCGGTGACCAGGTGGTCACCCGTGATCATAACGGGCTTGATGCCGGCGCGGCGGCAGGTTGCCACGGCCACCTTACACTCGGGGCGAGGCGGGTCGATCATACCCACGAGGCCAAGGAAGGTCAAGCCGTTCTCCAGCTCCTCGGAGGTGGGGTTCTCGGGAACGGTATCCACCACCTTACAGGCGATGGCCAGCACGCGGAGGGCGTTCTCGCTCATCTCCTCGGTGATGCGCTTGGCGGTCTCCAGATCGCCGCTGATGCAACGGGCGGCCAGCATATCGAAGGCGCCCTTGACGATGACCACGTTCTTGCCGTCCATGACGTTGACGGTGGTCATGAGCTTACGGTCGGAATCGAAGGGGATACCCGCCACGCGGGGATACTGCTTGTTGATCTCGTCCTTGGGCATACCGTTCTTGTGGGCGGCCAGGACGATGGAGGTCTCGGTGGGGTCACCGATGTGTTGCTCGGTACCGTCGGCGTTGAAGACCACAGAGCCGTCGCAGCAGAGCGCACCGCGGAGCAGCAGGGCGCGGACGTCCTCACCGTTTTCGGAGGAAATGTCCTCGGTAGTTCCCTTTCCGTCCACGTAAGCCTTGACCAGCGTCATGCGGTTCTGGGTCAGTGTACCCGTCTTATCCGAGCAGATGATGGAGGCAGAGCCCAGGGTCTCCACGGCGGGGAGGCGGCGGATGAGTGCGTTCTTCTTGACCATGCGCTGAACGCCGATGGACAGAACGATGGTGACGATGGCGGGCAGACCCTCGGGAATAGCCGAAACAGCCAGAGAGACCGAGGTCATGAAGATCTCCAGCACGGGGATATCGTTGAGGATACCCACCGCGAAGATGATACCGCAGGCGGCCAGAGCCATGATACCGAGGTACTTACCCAGCTGTGCCAGCTTCTTTTGGAGGGGAGTCTGGGAGTCGCCCTCTCCGTCAAGCAGGTTTGCGATCTTACCCATCTCGGTGTTCATGCCCGTACCCGTGACCACGGCGGTAGCGGTGCCGTAGGTGATGCTGCAGCCCGAGAAGACCATGTTGGCGCGGTCACCGATGGGAGCATTCTCGGCCACCTCGGCGGCAGCATCCTTCTCGGAGGGAACAGACTCACCCGTCAGAGCAGACTCCTCGCTCTTGAGAGAGGTGCTTTGGAGCAGGCGGGCATCGGCAGGAACGAAATCACCTGCTTCCAGCTTGATGATATCACCGGGGACGAGGGTGGCGGCGTCGATCACCGACTCCTTCCCGTCGCGGATGACTCTGGCATGGGGAGCAGACATATTCTTCAGCGCATCCAGAGCCTTTTCAGCTTTGCCCTCCTGATATACACCCATAATGGCGTTGAGAATGACGATGAGCAGAATGAGAGCAGGCTCAAACAGCTCACCCCAGTTTTTCTCCATGATCACCACCACAAAGGATACGATGGCGGCGGCGATCAGAATGAGGATCATAACGTCCTTGAACTGGTCGATAAAGCGTTGCAGGGTGGTTTTTTTCTTTTTCTCGCGGAGACGGTTTTCACCGTAGGTAGCGGAAAGGGATGCCACCTGCTGGGACGTAAGACCCGTCTCGGGGTTGGTGTTCAGCTCTTGCAATAGTTTTTCACCGGGTTGACTGTGTGGGGACAAGGTAAATTCCTCCTTCTTGAAATTCAAAGAATCGTTGTGCTACTTTTGTTGTGTTGCTTGCGTTCTTTTGATTGTATAACGAAATAATTTTAACACATTCGGTCTCCTCTGTCAAGATATCTATTGAATTTTTTTGCATATTTTCAAACCGTTCACAGGCGGTTAGAAAATCGTTACAAACCTTTCGTCAGAAAAGAGGAGCAAACAGGCGAAGAAGACCCAAATACAGCTCGTAGAGCATACCAAACCGACGCTTGCGCACCGCCACGGGCTGACAGCGGGGGAAGGTGGCCTCAAAATCTTCCTTGATCGTGGCCAACACGGGGTGATCCACGAACAGGCAAGCATTCTCAAAATGCAGGGTTAAGGAGCGGTAATCCAGATTGACAGAGCCCACCACCGCCTGACGGTCGTCGGCCAGAAACACCTTGGAGTGGATGAAGCCCGGGGTAAACTCATAAACCTTGACACCGTTTTCCACCAGCTCGGGGAAATGGGACTTGGTCAGAGTGTAGACGTTCTTCTTATCGGGAATGGCGGGGGCGACGATCCGCACGTCCACACCTCGGCAGGCCGCCAGCGACAGGGCGCGGGTCATTTCGTAATCAATGACGATGTAGGGGGTGTAGATGTAGACGTACTCGGTGGCTTGGTTGATGATGTTGAGGTACACGTTCTCGGCCAAAATCTCCTCGTCCACGGGAGAATCCCCGTAGGGCTGAACCAAACCGGGGCAACGAATGGAGGCAGAGTGCCGAGGGTCGGGCATGAAGGAGGCCACCGTCTCGGGGGTATCCGTGGGGCAGTTGGCGTTCCACATTTCCAGAAACAGCAGCGTCATGCTCCGCACCGCTTCCCCCTCCAGCCGCAGGACGTTGTCCCGCCACTCGCCAAAGCGGATCTCGGCGCCGATGTACTCGTCGGCAAAATTGATACCGCCCGTATAGGCTACGTTCCCGTCGATGACCGTGATCTTGCGGTGGTCGCGGTGATTCATGACCACGGCGTAGATGGGGCGGTAGCGATTGAAGGCAATGCAACGGATGCCCATGCTCTCCAGCTGACGGTAGTAATCGCGGGGGACGTAGGAGATGGAGCCCACGTCGTCGTAGATCAGGCGAATGTCCACCCCCGCGGCGGCCTTCTCCTTCAGAATCGCCAACACCCCGTCCCACATCTCGCCGGGACGAATGATGAAGTACTCCATAAAGATGAATTTCTCGGCGGCGCGCAGATCGGCCATCAGCCTCTCCCACCCCTCGCGGCAATCGTCGTAGTACGCGGCGGCAGTTTCCCGATAGGCGGGGTAGCCACACTTGTCCAGGTAGTGGCATTGACCCGCCAGATACCGATCCTCCCGTCGGGCAGGCACCTTGGAGGGCGTGGAAAGATCCAGATTCATATTGCCAACGCGGAAGGGATCCATCATCTGACCGCTGGTTTCCAAAGCATGACGAAGCTTCTTTTTGGGGCGTTTCCCGCCCGAGATGAGGAAGATGATGCCGCCAAACAGGGGAAACACCAGAATGGGCACGATCCAGGCCAGCTTGACTTGAGGATTGCCGGGGCGGTTGATGATGTATAACACCACCAAAAGACTGATCAAGCTGAATCCCAAAGCAATAGGCAGATAGTAGGACGACAGTAAAAACACGGCAATGAAGAGCCACGCCAGCTGAATGGCAATACCCAAGCTGACCAGAACGACACGGGAAAGCAGCGTGCGAAGGAATTTCACGGGTAAGGTCTCCTTTCCGAAGAAGAATTGGCATATAAAAATCATACGCCACTGAATACATATTATCTCTTCCCATTATATCCCTATTTCATGAACATCATGTGAACGTTTCCTCCTTATCCCATAAAGAGTATGCGAAAATTTCCATTCTTCTCACAAAAAACGTTGATAAACGAAAAAACGGTTGAAAACAGACATGCCGCGAGTATCCGACAAGTCATCCTGAAAGGCTTGACATTCTCCTTTTTCTGTGGTAAACTAAAACGTATCGTTCCATAACCGATTGCAAAACGTAACCTTCCATGAAAGGAGTTCCCATGGCTGCCCCTCAGATCCGCACCTTTACTCTTCCCCAATCCCGCCGCGTCCTGACCTATGAGCTGGAGCGCAAGGCCGTCAAGAATCTCAACCTTCGCGTCCGCCGTGACGGCACGGTGCACCTGTCCGTCCCTCGCCGCACGACCATTGCCGCCGTGGAGTCCTTTCTCGTCAATCATGAGGATTGGATCCTGCAAGCCACGGCTCGCATGGAAAAGCGCGCTGAGGCCCATCCTTTGGGTGAAGCGGTAGGTGATTCCCTTCCCTACATGGGTGGGAAACTGGATGTCGTGTGGCAGCACGGCCAACCCGCCCGTGTGGAGGCGGATATGGTGAACCGCCGCCTGACGATCACCCTGCCCGATCCCACCAACCCCGATATGCGCGCCGCCGCCATCGAGACCTTCGAGAAGGCCGAGACGAAAAAGCTGGTCACGGCGCTGGTGAAGCGTTATCACCCTATTTTCGCCGCCCGCGGAGTGCCCTACCCCAAGGCCATCCGCGTCAAGGTCATGACTACCCGACACGGGAGCTGCTCCTCGACCAAGGGGTACCTGAATTTCTCCTCCCGACTCTGCCAGTACCCCCTCGCCTTCGTGGAGTACGTGGTGGTGCACGAGCTGTGCCACTTCCTGGAGGCGAATCACTCGGATAAGTTCTGGCGGGAGGTGGAGCGGGTGCTGCCCGATTGGGAGGCGCGGGAGAGGTTGGGGAGGAGCTGAATAGAAAGCAACCCGAAGGGATGGTGTGTCCTTTCGGGTTGCTTTTGTTATTTGCGAATCCTCACCAAATTGGCAATTCCCTTTCCCAACGCCTCGCACAGGGCATCCACCTCGTCCTCGTCATTCTGCGCCGAGAGGCTGACGCGGAGGGAGCAGTCGGCCTCGTGGGCGGTGAGTCCGAAGGCGGCGAGGGAGGGGCTGATCTTCACCGAATGGGAGGAGCAGGCCGAGCCGCTGGAGATGCAGATGCCCTGGGCCGAGAGGTAGTTGAGCATGGTCTGGGACTTGATGGAGGGGAGGGTGAGGTTGAGGATATGGGGAGCGCGGCTCTCCGCGGGGATATTCATCTGCACGCCCATGTCGCGGAGCTTCCCTTCCAGACGGTTGCGGAGGGAGGTCATTTTGGCAAAGTCCGCCATTCTGGTAGCGAAGCCCGCCTGCGCCGCCGCGCCAAATCCCGCGATGCCGATGACGTTCTCGGTGCCCGACCGCAGACCGCTCTCCTGCCCGCCGCCCGTCAAAAAGGCGGTGATGCGCTTGGTCTTGATGATGTCGGGGTGGATGTACAGCGCGCCCACGCCCTTGGGGCCGTGGATCTTATGGGCGCTGACCGTGACGAGGTCGGCGTGGATGCCCGCGGGGGTGAAGGGCACCTTCAGAAAGCCCTGCACCGCGTCGCAATGGGTGACGGTGCGGCTGTCCTTTGCCTTGGCGGCGGCCAAGACCTTGGCCACGTCGAAGTGGGCGCCTGTCTCGTTGTTGACCATCATCATGGACACGAGAAGGGTGGGCACCTCCAAGGCGGCAATGGCGGCTTCCGTGTCCAAAACGCCGTTTTTTGTGGGAATCCGCACCACCTCGAGGCCGTCAGCCTCCAATTTCTTCATGGCTTCCTCTACCGAGGGATGCTCGCAGTCGGTGGTGATGATGCGGTTGCCGAAGCGGCGGGGCTTAGCGTAGACCGTGCCGTAGATGGCCAAGGCCGAGGCCTCGGTGCCGCAGGAGGTAAAGGTCAGCTCGTTTGACTTGACTGCCTTCACGCCTAAAGCCGCCCCCACCTGTGCGCGGGCGCGGTTGAGGATGGTATGGGCGTCCTGCCCAAGGCTGTGGAGGGAGGAGGGGTTGCCGTAGTGCCCCATGGCCTGCATCATGGCGGTCAACGCCTCGGGGCAGAGGGGGGTGGTGGCAGAGTTGTCGAGGTAGATGGTAGAAGACATAATGATTCTCGTTTCTGTAAGTATGTAAAGAAAGTTACAAGATACGAGATCCGGTTGCGGTGCGGCCGTTCCATATCTTGTATCTTGTATCTTTGTATCTTTAGCGTAAGCACCTATTACCGTCTGAACGTCAGATTCTCCTGCATCATCTCCACCTCGTCCATATGAGCATCGTAATTCTCGGGCAGGGCGGTGTAGGTCATGGCCACGATCATGTAGCCGAAGACGCAGATGGACTGGCGGCACTTGTAGGTCACGCCGCCCAGGGAGTAGGTGTACTCGTAGACGGTGGCCTTTTTGCCGCCCATAGTGGATTCGGTGGGATCACCCACAAGGGTAAAGTCATGGAGATTGGCGCGGTACGCCGTCTCCTGCTCACCCCAGTAATCGGCCACGCTGTAGCCGTCGGGAGCGGCGTAGCCCAAAACGGATACGTTGGAGCGATCGGTTTCGGAGGCGTACACCAGCGCGGCGGCCTCGGCATCACCCACGACCCAATACTCGGGGGCAAAGAAGCGGTAGGCCACGTCGTTCCCCGTCACCAGCTTCATGCCGTTGGGAATATCATCCAAAGCAGGGATCTTCTTCTCGTCCTCTCCGCCCTCGTAGGGATACGCGGTGAAAAGGATGTTCTCCAGAATGCCGTCTACCGTATCCAGAAAACGGTCAAAGGAGCCCTCAGCGGCGGAGTAGGTGAACAGGTAGAACCGTCCCTCCACCTTGGAAAGCACCTGACGGAAGCGGTAGGTCTCTCCCCCCACCTTGGCCGCGTACGTAATATCCTTGGCACGCTTGCCGTTCAGGGAGGAGTCCAGCTCTCGCTCGGGAACGTACCCGTTCATGGTGGCCAGCTGTGCCATATGATGGGCAACGAAATCATCCAGAGTGGCCGTGGTGTCGGGGGAACCGTCCTCGGAGGCGGGCTTATCGAAGATGACCTCGGTCATGGAAACGGCGATTCCCTCGGTGGGGGAATAGTGGCCGCCCGAAACACCGCTCTCGGTGTTCACCGTCCACTGGGTGGGGATGAACAGGCGGAAATACTCTCCGCGGCAGGTGGCGTACTGGTAGCCGTCGGGGATCTCGGTGTCCTTGGAACAGCCGGCAAAGCAACCGCCCAACAGGCAAAGAGCCAGCAGAGCGCTGATATAACGGAGGATGCGGAAATGCTTCATGATGTTTCTCCTGTTGGATTCATTAGGATAGCACGCGGATATCGCGGTGGGGTCGGTGGTTTCACGTTATGATACATCGAAAAGGTTAAATCATTGTGAATCGAGAAGGAGCAACCTACCGATCAGATCGGCGATACACCCCTCGTCGTGGTGGCACAGATGCAGAGAGCAGACCGCCTTCACCGAATCCACGGCGTTTTGCGGGCAGGCGGCCAGATCCGCGGCCATGAGCATGGGCAGGTCGTTCTCCTGATCTCCCACCGCCACGGTCATGATGGGATGTCCCAGCTTCGCCTCCAGATGCTCCGCCACAAAGCGCAAGCCCGTGGCTTTGGTACAGCCCTTTTTTTGGAGTTCGAAGAAGCGGGGGGATGACACGCTGTACTCGAAAATGTCTCCGAAAGTCTTCTCCACGGTGGGACGGATGCTTTTCAGCTCCTCGTACTCTCCGCGAAAGACCATCTTGTACCACGCCGCTCCCTCGGTCTTCCACCGGGACAGGGGCAATACGTCCCCCTCGTAGGCGTCGGGGTCGCCCCCGATGTCCCGCAGGATGGCGTCGTTGAGGCGGTCGCGGTTGACGAGAAAGGACTTTCCCGTAGAGACACGCATACCCACCCGAGGATTGAGGGCTTCCACCAGCTTGGCGGCCTCCAGCACGGCCTCGGCATCCATGGGGGTGCTGTGGAGGCACACGTCGGCGGTCAGGTCGTAGATGAACGCTCCGTTGGCGGTGATGGCGGGGGCGTTGAAGAGCTCCCCACAGGTGGGGATTCCCGCGCGGATGTTGGCGGGAATACGCCCCGTTCCGGCGGTGATATGTCCGCCTGCGGATTTGAAGCGATCAATGGCAGTCAGATTCGCCTCCACCAATCGGGCACCCTTACCGAAAAAGGTACCGTCAAGGTCAGTCACGATCAAATAGCGGGAAAAATCAGCCATGCTCTGCCTCCTTGCGCAAGCGGGTCAGAATGGCTTCAAAGTCCGCGGGCAGGTCGCAAACGAACCGCATTTCTGCGCCCGTCCGCGGGTGGATGAGCTTCAGCTCCTTGGCGTGGAGCATCTGCCCATGAAGCAGAGGGGCAACGGTTTTTCCGAACCGCGTGCCCTCCCCGCCGTAGAGAGGATCACCCAGCAGGGGGTGTCCCGTGGCGGCCATGTGGACGCGGATCTGGTGAGTGCGCCCCGTTTCCAACTCACATTTCACGTACGTAAAGGGCTGTCCCCACTTACTCCCCGTGGAGAATCGCTCCAGAACGGTGTAGTGGGTCACAGCCGTGCGGATGGCACCGCCGCTGTCCCCCGTAGGCGTTCCCACGGGGAAGGCGGCCATCTTCTTGCGGTCATTGGGATTGCGGCCAACGGGATAGGTCAGAGTCCCCCCGTCGTCCTTCAGATTGCCGATGCAGACCGCGTGGTACACGCGGCTGACGGTATGGGTCTTCAGCTGAGCCGACAGGGCGGTGTGAGCCTCGTCGTTCTTGGCCACCACCAAAAGTCCGCTGGTGTCTTTATCAATACGGTGGACAATGCCGGGTCGCTTGACCCCGCCCACACCCGAAAGGCTGTCGCCGCAACGGTAAAGCAGAGCGTTGACCAGAGTCCCCGTGTAGTTGCCGGGAGCGGGATGCACCACCATGCCCACAGGCTTGTTGACCACCACAATATCGCTGTCCTCGTAGACAATATCCAGCGTAATGTCCTCGGGGAGAACATCGTAGTCCTCGGGCTCGGGGTGGATCACGGTGACCGTATCCCCTGCCTTGAGCTTTGTATTCTTGTCGCTTGCGGAGAGCTTGACGGCGCGTCGGCCCTTCCCCGCCCCGCTTTCCAGCGTAACACAGCCCGACTCAATGAGACGGACAGCGGCGGCGCGGGTCAGCTTCATGGACGAGACCTCGGTAAGGTAGCGATCCAGCCGTCCCCCCGCGTACTCAGCGGTGACGGTCAGCGCTTCCGCGCGGCTCTCCTCCAGCTCGGTTTCCTGCCCGCTGGGTAGCACCTCCTCGGCGGACATCCGAATGGGCTCATTCATGGTCGGCACCCTCTGTGCTATCCTCGATGCTGTCCTCAGTGCCCGGGATCTCGGCCTCAGTCGATGCATCCTCAACGAGTGCAGCCTCAGCCGATGCCTCCCCGGCAGTCGGGACATCGGCCGTGTCGGCCTTTTCCGCCTCAGCGGGTGTCTCCTCTCCCTCCGTCAGGGCACGCTTGGCGGCCTTTTCCGCCCGATATTCCAGAGCGGTGATGCGTAGGAGATAGACTATCATGATGCCCGCGCCGATGCAGACGAAGGAATCCGCCACGTTGAACACTGCGAAGTTGATGAAGCGGCAGTCGATCATGTCCACCACGTAGCCCAGAACGGTGCGGTCGATCATGTTGCCGATGCCGCCGCCCACGATGAGGGACAGGGACAGAGCCTCCACGAAGGGGATCTTTTCCTTTTTCATATATACGCGGTGGATCATGTAGGCCAAGATTCCGATGATGGCCAGGGTTGAGGTGATCATGAACACCCACCGGGCATTCTTGAACATTCCGAAGGCCGAGCCGGTGTTATGCACGCGGGTGAAGTGGAACACATCCTGGATGATGGGGTAGGTCTCCTGGTAATCCAGGTGCAGGACGGTATGATACTTGGTCAGCTGGTCAAGAAAGACCACAACGGCCATTACGGCGATCCAGATGAGCATGAAAAGCTCCTTTCTGTCATAAGAATAACATTTTACTTTTCCCGCATGATCCGGTACGCGCCGCTCACAGCGGGCTTCACGGCTTCACCGTCAGCAAAGGCATACCCATCATGCAGGGTGATCCGCCCGTTCATACCGTCGGGGATCTCTACGGTCAGGAGGAGCTCATCCCCCTCCCGCTTCCAAGCGGAGGCGATCCTGCCAACAGGAGTCACATGGTACGCCGAGGCATCCTCCAAGGCGGCTACGAAGGCGGGCTTGACTTCACAAGCCAATTCCCCGCCCACGGGAGCCACCGAGATCCCCGCCACAACCTTGATGAACCACGCGCTGACGTCTCCCCAGAAATGGTGGTTGAGGGAGGGCGGCATCCAATGGGCACCCTCGGGGTAGAAGCTCTCCCACAGGGTGGTGGCGCCTCTGCGGACGAGATCGCCGTAGGAGGGGTGTCCCTGCTCCACGATCATTTTCCACGCCAGATCGGCCTGACCGTACTCGGCCAGCACGTGGAAGATCACCCGACCGCCCAGCACGCCCAGATCCATGCGGTCGTCGCACTCGGCAATCAGGCGAAGAAGCTGTGTAAAGGCGGTCTGCTTCTCGGATTCCTCGAAGACCCCGTAGTACAGTGCCATGGCTTGGGAGGTCTGACATTCCCCCGCCACCAGCATGGTGTCAAAATCCACCAGATGGGCGCGGATGGCCTCGCGGTAGAGCGCGGCCTCACTGCGGGCGTATGCCGCCTCGGCGGTCATACCCACGGCCTCCAGAAGAACCGCCATCTTGCTCGCGGTATCCATGGAAACAATGGTGTCGGTCACGGCCAAGGGAGACATGGGGCGCTTGACCTCGGTATGGCACCAATCGCCCAGACCGATGTGGAGCAGTCCCTTTTCGTCCATGCGGGTACGCAGATAGCGCAGGTACGCCATGAAGGCCTCGGCGGGTTCGGTGACCATATCCGTCTCCCCACGCCAGAGGTAGGTGAAGTAGGGGAGCTGAACCAGCGCGCAGTCCCACGCGGGGCCGTTGCCCCACGCGAATCCCCAGCCTCCCGTAGGGATAATGCCGGGAAGACTTCCCTGCCCGTCCTGCGCCTTGCATATGTTGCGCATCCACTCGCGGTAGTTGCGCTCGGGATCGAAATTGATCAGCGCGGCCTCACAGGACAGAGCCGCATCAGCCGTCCAGCCGTTCTTCTCGCGGTGAGGGCAGTCGGTGGGAAAATGGTGGAAGTTGGACACAATACTCCGTCTTGTGATCTCTTGGATTCGGTTGGCCACGGGATCCGAGCAGACAAAGCCGCCGCAATCGTGCAGCTCGGTGTGCATGATCACATAGGTCAGCAGTTCGGGGGTGGCCTGCCGGTACATCACCCGTACCATCACCGACAGCGACAACCGCCGCAACGAGATCCGCATCACCGAGGAGGGTATTTCCAAGGTGATCGAAGGACGTGAGATCCTTGAATCCACCGATCGCTCCATGTTTGAGGGCTTTACCCCCGAGGAGCTT
>JAZOOM010000318.1:0-8573 GCA_045655025.1 Eubacteriales bacterium
TGGTGGTCTTGTCGGCGCGGAGGCGGTCGAACTGGTTGAAGATCTCCTGCTCGGCCATGGGGTCGAGGGAGGCGGTGGGCTCGTCCAGGATCAGCACGTCGGAATCGCTGTAGAAGGCGCGGGCAATGGCCAGCTTCTGCCACTGACCGATGGAGGGCTCAATACCCGTCTCCTCGAACACGCGCATGAGGGGGGTGTCAAAGCCCGCGGGCAGACGTTCTATGTAATCGGTGGCATCCGCCTCCTCGGCGGCCTTGCGGATCTCCTCCTCCTTGATCTCCTTGCGAACGTCTCCGAAGTGTATGTTCTCGGTGACGCTGACGGCGTACTTACCGAAGTCCTGGAAGATGATGCCGTACATGCTGTACAGATCCTTTACGTCGTAGGCGCGGATATCCTCACCGTCCAAAAGGATCACACCCTCGGTGGGATCGTAGAGACGGGTCAGAAGCTTGAGCAGGGTGGTCTTACCCGCTCCGTTCAGGCCCACCAGCACCAGCGTCTCACCGGGACGGATGAGCAGGTTCACGTCGTCCAGCACCTTGCGCTCGGTACCGGGATAGATGAAGCTCACGTGGCGGAACTCGATGGTATGGGGCTGGCCGTGGGCCACCTTGAGGGGGCCTTCCTCCTCACGTCCCTCGGGAACGACGGGCACCACGGTGGGCTTCTCCCCCAGGAAGGAGGTCAGGTTGTCGATGAACAGGGTTCCCTCGTAGATGGTGGCGGATATACCGATCAGCGCACCCACCTGGCCGGCGATCTGACCCAGCGCGCCGGTGTAGAGGGAGTAGGTACCAATCTGGTAGCCGCCCGTGATCACGCGGTAGGCGAACCAGGCGTAGAAGCCGCAGTTGACCACCGAGGACACCACCGTAATGATGACGTGCCACATATCCTCCCGCAGAATGAGGGCGCGGATGCCGGCAAAGTAGCGGTCAAAGGTCTGGCGGTAGCGACCGATGAAGGTCTCGGACAGATCGAACATACGGATCTCCTTGACCATGTCCTTGTTGACCATGAGATCCGAGTAGTAGCTCATCTGACGGCGATCCTTGGAGCGGCGGCGCATATACTGGAAGTGCTTGCGGCGGTAGTAGAAATTGATGATGGCCGAGGGCACCGAAACGGCGACCATGACCAACGCGGCCCACCACAGCTCGGCGGCCAGAATGACGATGAAGGAGACGAGCGTGATCATCGTACTCACCACCGAGAAGGTGGAGGAGAGGATCTGGATGGGGCGCATACCCGCCTCGCGGTTGGCGTTCTCCAGCTTCTCATAGAAGGCTGGAAGGTCGAAGGAGCAGAGATCCAGATCCTTGGCCTTGTTCATGATCTCCAGCTTAACGGTGCGAACCACCAACTCACCGGCGATACGGGTAACGGTGTTCTTGAGGGTGCCCACGATGCTGGTGATGATGTTATAGGAGAACATGAAGACCAGCAGGAAGAAGACAGTGGAGCCGAAGAATCCCGCGAAATCTCCCCCGAAAAGACCGTACTGAGACTGGAGCTCGTTGAGCACAGCCTCGGAGATCTTGGATCCGACCACGGGCATGATGCCTTGGAAGACTGCAAAGAAGAGCATGGCGAACAGGATCCAAGGGCCTGTCTTCCAGACCAGCTTGCATACGTAGCCCATGCGGGTAAAGAAGCCGCCCAGAAGCTCGCCCAGATAGCGAGGAACGTCAGCAATATTCTTGGGGGGCGTGACCTTGGCGTACTGGAAGCGTGCGCCGGGAGGTGGACCGTGGAACATAACGGATATACCGCCTTTCGTATAAAAATGTACACGGTGATGATGAAACAATGGATGAAATTTCACACAGAAATTCATATTATTATATCACGGAAATTTTAAGAATCACACGATATTCTGTGAACAAAATGTTTTGTTGTGAAATATTTTGGTTTTTTTTGTGGGATGGGAGAGGAATTTACGCCAAGCCCTTGCAATTTTCCCGTTTATCCTGTATAATAGAGTTTGATCCGACGGATCGTTTTCGCATTTCTTGTTTCCCGAAAGGAGTTTTCCATGTCCATCCCCTTCAAGCCCGCAGAGATTCTTCTGCCCGATTTTTCTACATATACCGGTACCCCCTGGTCCTGCGTGGCCTGCGACCAGTACACCTCTCAGCCCGAGTACTGGGAGGGTGCCGATGCCGCGGCCGCCGAAGCCCCCTCCACCCTCCGCCTCATCATCCCCGAGGTCTACCTGGCCGAGACCGAGACCCGTAAGCCCGCCGTGCTGGCCGCCATGGAGGACTACCTCCGCCGCGTGCTGGTGGCTCATCCCGACTCCATGATCCTGGTGGAGCGTACCCTGCGGAACGGGGACACCCGTTGGGGTCTTGTGGGTATGGTGGATCTCATGACCTACGACTACCGCAAGGGTGCCGACTCCCTCATCCGCGCCACCGAGGCCACCGTGGCCGAGCGCATCCCCGCCCGCACCACCGTCCGCCGCGACGCCCCCGTGGAGCTGCCCCACGTCATGATGCTCATTGACGACCGTCAAAAGACGGTGATCGAGCCCCTGTCCGCTCTGAAGGACACCCTCCCCCTTGCCTACGATCACGACCTCATGCAGAACAGCGGCCATTTGAAGGGCTATTTCCTTACCCCTGCCCTCATGGAGCAGGCAGAGGCCGCGCTGGCCGCCCTCATCACTCCCGAGGCCATGACCGAGCGGTACGGCAGAGAGGGTCTTGCCCCCCTGCTCTTCGCCGTGGGTGACGGTAACCACTCCCTGGCCGCCGCCAAGACCTGCTTTGAGGAGATCCGCGCCGCCATCGGTGACGAGGCCGCCATGAACCACCCCGCCCGCTATGCCCTGTGCGAAGTGGTGAACCTCTACGACGATTCCCTGCAATTCGAGCCCATCTACCGCGTGGTGTTCGGGGTAGAGCCTGCTCACCTGCTGGCCGCCTTCCAGGAGTACGCCGCAGGGCTTCACGGCGAGGCCGCTCCCCAGGAGCTCTTGTGGGCATCCAACGGCCTGACCGGTGCTCTGACCGTCCCCGCCCCTGTGGCGGCACTCACCGTGGGCACGGTGCAGGATTTCCTGGACGAATACCTGAAGACCGCCCCCGCAGGGGCCTACGTGGACTACATCCACGGCCGTACCCCCACCGTTGCCCTGGCCAACCGCCCCGACGCCATCGGCTTCCTCTTTGACGGCATGGCCAAGGAGGAGCTGTTCTCCACCGTCATCACCGACGGCGCTCTGCCCAGAAAGACCTTCTCCATGGGTCACGCCGAGGATAAGCGGTTCTACACCGAGGCCAGACGGATCAAGTAACGCAAAGGAGCATCACCATGACCGACCTCTGGCAGTATCTCAAGGCCGCCTCCGACAGCGGCCGCCCCATCCTGCTCTACGGCATGGGTAACGGCGCAGATAAGATCATTGCCGTCTGCGAGGCCTACGGCATCCCCGTGGCGGATTTCTTCGCCAGCGACGGATTTGTGCGGGGGCACAGCTTTCACGGCAAGGTGGTGCTGTCCTTTTCTCAAGCCTGCGAGAAGTACGGCGCGGAGAATATGATCGTCCTCCTCTCCTTTGCCTCCTCCCGCCCCGAGGTGCTGGAGCTGATCCAACACGTGGCTAACACCTGCGAGCTGTACGTTCCCGACGTGCCCGTGTGCGGCCCCGAGCTGTTCAACGCCGAATTTTAGGAAGCCCATCTCGCCGAGACCACCGCCGCCCGCGCCCTGTTTGCCGACGAGGAGTCCCGACGAGTGTACGACGGTATTATCGAATACAAGCTCACGGGGCGTATGGATATCCTCCGCGCCACCGAATCGGATTCCGCCGATGCCTACCAAAGCATCCTCCGCGCAGAAAGATATACCACCACCGCCGATCTGGGCGCGTACAACGGGGACAGCATCCGCGATCTGCGGCAGTATGCCCCCCGACTCCACACCGTGATCGCCTTTGAGCCCGACCGCCGCAACCACCGCAAGCTCACGGAATACGGGACGGCACTGCGGGAGACGGGGGACAGTCTGACCATCCATCCCATCCATGCGGGGGCATGGAGCCATACCGCGACCCTCACCTTCCACGGAAGCGGCAACCGCAACGCGGGCCTCACCGACTCCCCCGCCGAGGCGCAGGGACACATCCTTCCCTCCACCGCCGATAACCCTTACTTCGGCAAGACCGCCGAAGTACCCGTCACTTCCCTTGACGCGGTCTGTAAAGATATCCTGCCCGCCGATACACGCTTGGACTATATCAAGTACGACGTAGAGGGCGCGGAGTCCGAGGCTCTGCTGGGCAGCCGCTCCATCATTGAGCGGGATGCACCCGCCCTCTTGGTGTCGGCCTACCATCGCTCTCATGATCTGTTCTGTCTGCCTCTGCTGGTGCATGAGCTGAATCCCGGCTACAGGCTGTATCTCCGCCGTATGGCGGGGGTGCCGGCTTGGGATATCAACCTGTACGCCGTGGCGGATTGACCCGCAAAAAGAAAGCTACCGAAGCCCTGAAGCCTCGGTAGCTCTTTTTTTAGTTCTGTGTCACTGTCATGCTCACGCCGTCGGTGGCAAAGGCGATATCCCCGTCGTAGGTGAACTTGGCGGCTCCGCCCGAGGTGCGCATAGCGGTCACCAGAAAATCTTCCACCAGCCCCTTGTTCCCCGCGTGCACCATGCAGTAGCGCACAGAGCCCATGTTGCTCCGCAGAAGAGCCGCCAGCGCCTTGTCGTAGACGCCGTGGTGGGGGATCTTGATGACGTCGTAGGTGTCGCCCTCCTCCAAAAGACCCATGAACTCGGTAATGCGATCCTGCTCGGCATCCCCCGCCAAGAGGATGGATATATCCCCGAAGTACACCGAGGTGATGAGGGAGTAGTTGTTCTCCTCCAGCGAGTGGGCATCATCGGAGCCCAGGGTCACGCCCGGCTCGTAGAGGGCGGTGGGGTTGATCCACAGACTGCCGTAGGGCAGATCAATGCGCACGTCGGTAGTGGGCTGATGCACCTGCACGGTGGGCTTGGCATCCAGCGTGGATATCATGCGGCGGTACAGGGAGGAGTCACGCACGTAGTCGGGCATATACATGTCCTTGACGGTATAGTTTTGAAGGACTTGAGACACCGTACCGATGTGGTCGTTGTCGAAGTGTGAAATGATGAGGTAGTCAATGGTGGTAATCCCGTACTCGGTCAGCTTGCGGCTGATGGTGGGATAGTCGTCGGCCTCGCCTGTATCCATGAGGATGACAGTATCATCCAGACGCAGAAGGATGGCATCCGAATTGCCCGTGTTCAGAAAATCCGCGCGGAGAACGTGGGGAGAGTTCTCGAAGGGATCGGCGTTGGGGATCTCGATGACACTTCCCGTGGGAGCTTCGGTGGGCAGCTCCAGATTGCCGTTGCCGTCGCTCGTACCCGTACCGGTATCCAGGATCAGTTCCCCTTGGGTAGGGTCGTAGACCTGATCCGAGCAAGCGAGCAGAGACAGGGAAAGGAGCGCCGCCGCCAGCAGGCAGACCGCGCCACGCAGAAAAGGATGGATACGTTTACGATGATTCATGGGAAGAAGCCTCCCTCTTTTCGATACTACCCTATCAGTATACCACCCAAATGTGGCGTACATACGCATAATTCGTGAATTTTTGGCGTTGGCGGAAAATTTTTTCATCCGAAACGTGCTGCGCGTCACTCGGCATCGGCATCGGTATGGGCATACAGCCGCTCCATGGCTCGACGGATGGTTTCGGCATCGTAGCCCAGCCGCATCATGGCGGCTGTCCGCTTTTGGCGCCCCGCCCTGTCCTCGGGCAGCTCTCCATACCGCTTGGCCATGACACGGGCGCAGGCATCCACCCAGTCCGTGTCCGCAAGGCTGTCCAACGCTCCCTGCAATGCCTTGGGAGCAAAGCCCTTGGCGCGCAGATCCTCGGAAATGCGGCGAGGGCCCCAGCCCTTTCCCTTCCCCTGCTCGGCGAAGCGGCAGGCGGTCTCCCTTTCCCGAAGGTAGCCCTTTTCCATTAAGTATTTCGTGGCGCGGATGGCGATCTCCCGCTCCCATCCCTTCTCCATCAGCTTTTCCGCCAGACGGCGTGCCGACAGATCTCCCCGCGCCAGTATATCCAACCCCTTTTGGATGGCTTTCCGAAGGGGATCCTCCTCCGATTCCTCCGAGGGCGGAGGGGTGGGAACACGGGTGGGAGGCACGGAAGACGTACGGGAAGACGATGAAGAGTCGCGGGAGAGAGAACGGGGGGACGGTTTAGCGTTTTTTGGAGTGTCACGCTCATCCAAAAGATCCGTCAACCGTTGCGCCCGATGGGGGCGAGGCAAAGCCTCCCCCCCATCGGTATCGTTTCTGTCCGGATCGTAGGTATCCTTGCCGCGGAAGATCATTCCTCGTCCTCATCCGCGTCGCCCAGCGTGCGGATCTCGAAATCGTCGTCGCCGTCGTCATCGTCGTCCAGCTCGAACTCGGAGGCGGCCAGCAGATCGGTCTCGGCGGAGGCGGCGCGCACCTTCTCCTCCAGCTCAGCCATGAAGGCAGGATCACTTTCCACCAGCTTGCGGACGGTATCCTTACCCTGTCCCAGACGCTCTCCCTCATAGGAGAACCAAGAGCCGCTCTTCTTGATGATATCCAACTCAATGGCAAAGTCCAGGATCTCGCTGGAGCGGGAAATGCCCTGTCCGTAGATGATATCGAACTCGGCCACCTTGAAGGGAGGTGCTACCTTATTCTTGACGATCTTGCAACGGACGTGGTTACCGTAGATCTCGTTGCCCTGCTTGAGCTGCTCGGTACGGCGCACGTCGATACGGACGGATGCATAGAACTTCAGGGCGCGGCCGCCGGGGGTGGTCTCGGGGTTGCCGTACATGACGCCCACCTTCTCGCGGAGCTGGTTGATGAAGATGACCACAGCCTGGCTCTTAGAGATCACGGCGGAGAGCTTACGCATGGCCTGAGACATGAGGCGAGCCTGCATACCCACGGTAGCAGCACCCATGTCGCCCTCGATCTCCTGACGGGGCACCAGAGCGGCCACGGAGTCCACCACCACCACGTCTACGGCACCCGAGCGCACCAGGGACTCGCAGATGGACAGGGCATCCTCGCCGCAGTCGGGCTGGGAAACCAGCAGATTGTCAATGTCTACACCCAGCGCCTTGGCGTACACGGGATCCAGGGCGTGCTCCGCATCGATGAACGCGGCCTCACCGCCCGCCTTCTGCACCTCGGCGGCGATGTGGAGTGCCACGGTGGTTTTACCCGAGGACTCAGGCCCAAAGATCTCAATGATACGGCCGCGGGGAACACCGCCGATACCCAGAGCCATGTCCAGGGACAGGGAGCCGGTATGCACGGCTTGCACCGCCATGCGGGGGTTCGCGCCCAGCTTCATGATGGCACCCTCGCCGAAGTCCTTCTCGATCTGCTTCATGGCGGTTTTCAGCGCCTTGCGCTTCTCCTCGCGATCGGCGTCAAAGGTTACAAGGGGAGTAATGGGTTTCTTGGATTTCGTTGCCATAGCTGTATCCTCCATAAGCCGCGGGGCGGCGTTTGATTTCTTTCATTGGCACCATTATACACCATCCGAGGAATTTTGTCAAGGGGTTTTTCTATATTATTTTCCGAAAACGGAAATTTATTTTTGACTCACGTATCCAAAACTCCCCTCATTTTCCTAATTGGAATCATTTCCGCATAAAAACAGACCACAAGCCCAAAGCTTGCGGTCTGTTTTCGGAATTTGGTATTATGGGAGAGGTCGCGATCTTCGGCGGGCGGTAATTCCACAGTCAATGGCGGCGAATATCCCACACCCTGCGGCATAGCACAGCATATCCCACCACGAAAATCCCGTCCCGATGAGGATACGGAAGAACTCAATATGCCCCAAGCCCAGCAGGTAGACCAGCCCGAAATACTGCCCTACCTCCACCAGCACGGCGAAGGCCAGCACGCCGCCCGCGATGGGCAGACGGTACTTTTGCGGCCACACCACGCGGAGGATGCAACAGATCAAGAGCGTCACCAGAATATCTCCCCCGTAGGGACGGACGAAGGCATCGCGGACGTAAAGAGCAATGAGAACCTCAGCGATCAGGATCGCTAAGGCGGCCACGGCGTAGCCTATGCGGATTCCCTTGCGGTTGGCCATGTCGTCTCCTTTCGATGTGGAAAATCAGCCGATGAAATCCTCCAGCTCGGACAGACGTGCACTGCCCGTAGCCGCCACCACGTTATTGAGGAAGATCACGTCGTCCACGCCCTTATCGGTCACAAGCTGACCCAGCGTGCCGTTATAGTAGCGGTAGTCCACCACGTAGATATACTCGTAGCTGTCCACAAGGAAGGGCGCGAAGGCATTGCCGAAGGACTCCTTGACCAGCAGGACGGTAGTTCCCTTTCGGTCTGCGCTGACATTCTCGTTGTGGATCTCGATGAGGGGATGGTCGCCCATGAGGAAGCAGTTGTACTTGGAGGCCGCCGCGGCATAGAAGGTATCGGTATCGCGGCGCACCACGCCTCCGCGGTAGCGGGTACGGTCACCGCCGTTTGCGTCGAATATGTACTCGTCATT
>JAZOOM010000319.1:0-6428 GCA_045655025.1 Eubacteriales bacterium
CAACCTTCCCCGTTCCGCAACCCCTTGCCGCAAATTCCCGCAAAAAAGGAGCATCCGCCCGTGGGCAGATACTCCTTTTGGGGTTGTTTACGGCACGACCTCTACCACGTCCTTGAAGGTCACGGTGCAATCCTCGTAGGACAGGGTCAGATCGTAGAGACCGCAGGGGGTGTCGGGGGTGACCATGATTTCGAAAATTTGGGTGACGGTCTTTCCCGTTTGCCACGTCCACTCGTAAAGCTCGAAATAAGGCGTTGACGCAAGGACGAGGGGGATCTCAAACAGCTCGCCCGAGTCGGCAGGCGGGTAGGCGATCGTCAGCCATGCTTCGGGGGCGATGGGATCCTGGGGAGTCATGGTCGAGGTAATGGGATCGCCCCGATTCTCGACCTTTGCCACAAAGGTATAGACCTCATTTGCGGAGAGGCTGACACGGAGATGCTCTCCCATGCTGTGGTACAGCCCATAGCGCTCCGCGTCGGGATTTTCGATGATCTCCACGTAATTCTCACAACGCCAGGAATAGCCGTACTCCGCATAGGTGACCACCAGATCGTACCACCCGACAGGGGCATCCACGGAGACAAACGCGGGCGAGACGTAAGAAGAAAGATAAGATTCCGCAAGGAGTATGGAATAGGCGATTCCGTCTGCCTCGGAGCGATATTCCAACTCGATGCGGCACATAGGGGTCATATCCTCCCCATTCAGGGTCAAAGAGAGGGGATCCCAACCGCCGCTTGGCCAGTAGTCTCCCTGTGCCAGAGGATAGCCGAGAGGGTCTGATTCGAAAACAAAGTCCTCATAGGCGGGGTTGTTATTGGGCAGTACGACCGCCATATTCTCAAATACCCAGGAAAAGCCTGTGTCGGGATCGGTCACCACCAGGTCGTAGGAGCCGATGGGGGCATCGCCGGGGACGCGGGGGGAGATAGCCAGCACGAAGTCGCCGCTCGCATCCAGCTCAACGGGCTTTTTGATCACAAAGGAGAAGTCCTCCTGTCGCAGAGTCTCGGCATAAACCAGCTCGGCGGTGAAGCTGGCGGTGGGGTAGTCCTTTTGGGTGGGGATGTGGAAGGCGCGAATCTCGAAATCGCCTCCCAGATATTGGCCGGGAGTGAGCGCGCCTGAGGGCATATCCACTCGGATGGAAATATCCTCCTTGGAAAGGGTGACGGTTCCGGGCTCGGTGACCGTCACGAAGTCCTCGAAGACCCACCGAGGAAGATCCCCCGTGCCGTCCGTATTGGAGCCGTACCACGTCACAACCAGATCATACGATCCGCCGGGAGCGTCCGCGGGGATCACCTCATCGTGCACAGAGGAGAAGAAGCGCGGCACCATAAGACGGATGATTTGTCCTTTCACCTCCCCCGTCACCGGATCCTTCGGAAACAGCGTGATCATAAAGTCCGAAGGCTCACAGGGTTCGCCCCGCAGAGTCACGTTGATGTCGATCTTCTTCTGCCATGCTTCTCCGCAGGAGAGGATTGGATCTGTGACCGTCACCGTCATGCGGTAGTCCTCGTGGGAAAGCTCCACGGTCTTCGCTTCAGGCGGCACCGTGTTCGATTCACCCAACACCGCGCCCAGCCCGCCGTTCTGGCCTCCGTCCCGCACGGGGTTCTTGTCGGTGAGCTTCAAGACACCGTTTTGGATGGTGTAGTAGACTGTCACCGCGTCGCCCATAGAGCTGTTTTCGGTGCGGCTTTGGAGGGAGAACTCGATAACGCCCCAGCCCGTGGTATTCTCGTCGCCTGTGAAGCGAAGGGTGAAGTCCTCCAGGTACTGACAGCCCGTGACGGGGCTTGTGGGCTTGCCGTTTCGATACACCATCCCGTAGTCGCCGCTATTGAAGTCGGAGAGGGTACGGACGTAGCGATTGGTGACGGTGTTGCCGTCCTTGTCGGTGATCTCAAAGCCGTGAGCCTTGACCGAGAGGGTGGCGTACTCGTAGTCCCCGATCTGCCCCAGCCCTATCGAGAGAGTAAAGGGGGTGTCGGCGGCGAATTTCTTTTGGTCGGGCATCTCCGCCGAGACGAAGAGGGGGGAGGAGGGCTTTGAGACCACGCCCGGGAAGGAGATGGAGGCGGAGGGCCAGGAGGTCACGGTGTTGCGGGTCTCCCAGGCGTAGAGAGCGGGCTTTGTGAGGAACACCCCTGCCAGCACCACCAAAGCGAGGCTTGCGGCGAGGACGCTTCGGGTGCGTTTCCTCCGCTTACGGTACAGCAGAAGATTCCGATCCGAGGCCTCCTCCACGTACTTCATATCTGCCAGATCCAGATAGTTCAATAGCTGAATAGCCTTCATACCACGATTCCCTCCTTATCCAGCCATGCCCGAAATTTTTTGCGGGTACGGTAGAGGATGACCTTCACCGCCGATTCACTCATGCCCATGGCGTCGGCGATCCCCTCCACGCTGTCCATGTACCAGTATTTCCGCATGAAGACCATACGGGTGCGGGTGGGCAGGGACTCCAAAAAGCTGTTGATGATGATCCCCATAGCCACGTCGTCCGCCAGCGTAATGCTGCCGTCGGGCACACATTCGGCCAGCTCATCCAGAGAGGTCTGTATTCCTCCGCTCCGCTTGGCGGCGGTCTTGTACTCATAGCGGGACAGTGCCAGCCGTCGGGTGACGGCAGAGAGCCACGCTCCCAGCGCGGCAGGACGCTCGGGGGGAATGGCATTCCACGCCCGAAGCCACGTGTCGTTGACGCACTCCTCGGCGTCCTGATCGGAATACAAAATGTTGTAGGCGATATGGTGGCAAGCTTTTCCGTATTTGCGGTCAGACTGCACGATGGCCTCCTCCGAGCGGGCAAAATACAGCTCCACGATCTCGACATCGGGCAGGATCTCTCCCGGGGTTTGCTTGTGCTTCATAACGGCCTCCTTTCCGCAGAGATATTCCTCTGTCTACCCTGTATGACAGGATTTTGAGGGGTGAGGTTACATTTTTTTCGAAAAAATTAACAAAAAAGGATTTGTTTGGCGAAGTTTCGAATTTGGGTTTGTCGGGGTGAGGTGGCTTGCTTTTCCATAGCGGCAACAATGGGGGTGAAGGGGGCGAAGCCCCCTTCACCTAAAACGGATGGCCGGCGGGGTCGGGTGCGGCCTTGAGCGCCCTAACGCGCACCGGTAGGTGCAAGAAAAATGCTGTGAGCCAAAAGGTTTTTAGCATTTTCTTTGTTCCGTATGTTTCTCGTTATAGCCAATTTTCTTGCGGCTTCCGCCGCGCGTCAGGGCGCTCAAGGCCGCCCCCGACACCGCCGGCCATCGCCTTTAGGTGAAGGGGGCTTTGGCCCCTTGTCCCCCCTCCTTGCCGCAGGGGGAAAGTGGGGGGGCTTACCCCGATAAACAGCAATTTGAGATCGGCTGAATAGTTACTTGAAATGTTGCGCTGAGGCTTTTAAACTATGCGTGGATTCCAGCTCCGTTTTGAATCCGATATTCCTGCGGCGTGATCCCGATGAGCTGCTTGAAGCAGCGGTTAAAGCTGCTGTGCGTCGTATATCCGCATTTTGAAGCGATGCTGAAGATGCTTTCATTCGTGTTCCTCAGCAGATAACAGGCGTGATCCATCTTGATGTTCCGCACGTACTCCGAGTATGAGATCCCAACGCTCTTCAAGAACATGCGGGAGAGGTAGGATTCATTGTATCGCAGCTCCTTCGCAAGATCGTGCAGGGTACAGGAGTTTTCTACGTTGTTTTCGATATAGATGAAAATATCGCGAAGAAGCTGGGTACTGCCGGAGAAGGAATCCTCCTCGGTATAGTCGATTTCCAAATAGAACAAAGAGCACAGCGCATACAGAAAGCCCTTTATGGAGGCAATGTCGTTTCTTTCTTGCATATGAATAAAAATATCCCGATACAAGGTGGGAACGTCATGCAGCAGCACGGAACGCAATTTGTATTTGGAGATGGAGCCGGATACCGCGGCGATCAGATCGTTGGAGAACACGCAGAGCAGGCAGGTCCCGCTTTTGCCCGCCTCGGTCTCGTAGCTGTGGATCCGATAGGGCTTTACCAGAATCAGGTCTCCCGCCTTCAGGACGTATTTGGTATTGTCGATCTGCATGTTCATTTCCCCATCCAGCATGAGCACCATTTCATAGCAACGGTGCATATGCAGGGGGAAGGAATGGTTGGTATTCTTTTCGTACAGGAAATGGTTTGCACCGCTTCCGTGCTCGATTTCATAAAACACCATGTTCATAGTGGGATCCCCTCTTTCTTTTGACGGTGGCGGGCGAGGCCGATCACGGAGGATGAAATAGCCACGACCTCGTTAAAGACTCCTCCAATGGAGGGAATGAACAGATTATAGATCAGGATGAGGGTAGAGGTGAGCAGAATGCTCTTGCGCAGATTCTGGGGATGGCAATACCCCATGGCCAGCGTATTCAGGGTGATGCCGATCACGAAAAAGATGCTGTGATACCCCTCCCAGAGAAAGGCACTCATGACAGCCATGATCAGCGTCAGCGCGACCGGGACGATCCGGCTCAGGTACTTGTTTTTATCCTTGTACATGTAACAGACGTTGCGGACGACACACATGATGTTGAGGCCCAGCGCGGTGGTGCCGCCCAGCATGGCGTAGGCGATACAGGAGACTGCGGTTGCGACTGCATTGGTTACAAAGATGCGGCGGGATGACTTCATCTGATAGGTGATGAAGGTGATGATGACAGCGATGACGCTGATGATCTGGCCTATGATGTCAATGGGTTGCATGAATATTTCCTCACATATTGATATGTATTCTCTACATATTGTAGCACACTGCTGCTCTCTTTTCAATAGCAAATTTGCAAGCAGGTAAGAAAAAGACTAAAAGAAGTCATGTTTTGAAAAGCCGGAGCGATTGACAGGAATAGATGAATCATGTATAATATATCTGCAATACATTTTGCAACGCAAAACAAAAAATGAAACAACAAACGAAAGGAAGTACCATCATGAACAAGCTCAAAAGGATGCTTGCGGTGATCGTGGCCATGACCACACTCCTCAGCATCTGCACCTGCCTCAGCATTCCCGCAGCCGCCGCAAGCGCGCCCGAAATCGTCAAGGACGGTTTGGTTGCCTGGTACGATGGCGCTAATAACTCCAACGGTGAACAGGACTTCGATGCCACCATCTGGAAGGATCTGACCGGTAAAGGCAACCACCTCCAGGTGCGCTTGAACGAGACCAACTACTGGACCGACAACGCATTCCACATCGACGCCGCATCCTACTATTTCCCCGATGCAATCAAGGACGTGGTCAATGGCGAGACCTATACCATTGAGTTTGTCGCCGGTGAACTGACCTTCGCAGCTACCAACTGGATCACCCTGATGTGCTCCGACAACGACGAGCTTTCCATCTTCATCCGCGTTCCCAACGGTGCTGATACCGAAACCAACTTCGAGTACAAGTACAACGACAAGAACGCTGACCGTCCCAAGATTGATAACGGAGCCGAGACCATCAACAACGCCACGGTTACCATCACCTTCGACCTGTCCGATCCCCTGGACGGCATGTGCATCGTGTACGTAAACGGCGTGGCTATGGGTCAGGGCGTTCCCCAGCACACCAACATTGCCGATACCGTTTCCTTCGGCCATGAGAATCCCCAGCGCGCATGGAGCGGCGACATTCACGGCTTCCGCTTCTACGACAGAGCCCTGACCCCCGAGGAGGTCATGGCACACGCCGATGCCGATAACCAGAAGTTCCGCAAAGGCAAGTACTATCCTCCCACGCAGGAGTACGATGGCTCTGACGAGGACATTATGGGCGGTCTGACCGGTGAGTTCAAGAACGACGTCATCCCCATGATGGAGGATCTGGATCTGATCCCCATCGACGGATACTACGGCACTGCCAGCATCATTGCGGCTCAGATGTACAACAAGGAACAGTGGAGCGGCGTTCGCTTCCTCCGTACCGAGGAGCTCGATAAGGACGACCAGGGACTCGATCTGCAGCCCTACTTCTACGTTAACTACCAGAAGTACTGCCGCAGAACCGGTCTGGAGGCTCTGAACGGTGAAGACGTCAAGTACGTCGTGGCTAAAGTCAAGGCTCAGGGCACCGTTGAGGACATGGTCCTGAGAGGCTGCGCCGGTGGCAACCAGAGCTACTTTGAGGTTGAGGGTGTTCCCTCCTACAATGTCTTCCTCGATTGTACCGGCGAGACCGAGTACGTGCTCTTCGAGATGGACGGCAGATGGACGGGTACCATCAACAACTTGCATTTCGAGTTCAAGGGCATGGAGACTGACGCCATCGTCTACGTTGAGGAGATCGCCCTCTTCACCGATGCAGAATCTGCTTTCGACTATGCGGGCTTCAACGAGGAGACCGATGCTCCCACCGAAGAGAAGACCGATGCTCCCACCGATGCTCCCACCGAGGCTCCTAC
>JAZOOM010000320.1:0-3903 GCA_045655025.1 Eubacteriales bacterium
CGCTGCAGGCATGGCCGCCCACCTTGCCGGCGCCATCGCCGCAAACACCACCCTGCCGGTGATCGGCATTCCCTGCAAATCCACCAACCTGGACGGCATGGATGCCCTGCTCTCCACCGTGCAGATGCCTACGGGTGTTCCCGTAGCCACCGTGGCCATCAACGGTGCCGCCAACGCCGCCCTTCTGGCTATCCAGATGCTGGGCATTGAGGACGCGGAGCTCGCCGCCAAGCTGGACGAGAAGAAGGCCAAGGACGCCGCCGCCGTGCTGGCCAAGGACGCCGCTCTGCAGGCTGAGCTGAACGCCTGATCCCGTCGATTTTACGGTAACATGGACAGATCCGCAGGGTCTGTTTCCTCACGTTTCACCCGCAAGCTTGCTTGCGCTTGCACCACCAACGCACATACCGAACAGGAGATAACATTACTATGGGTGGATTTTTCGGAATAACCTCAAAACAGGACTGCCTCTTGGACGTGTTCTTCGGCACGGACTACCATTCCCACCTGGGCACCAGCCGCGCGGGCATGGCCGCCTATGATGCCGAGATCGGACTTCAAAGGGAGATCCACAGCATTGAAAGCGCCCCCTTCCGCACCCGCTTTGCCCACGTGCTGGACAGCATGAAGGGAACGTCCGCCATCGGCTGTATCAGCGACGGCGAGCCCCAGCCTCTGCTCATCCGCTCCAATCTGGGCACCTACGCCATCTGCATCATCGGTGCCATCAACAACGCCGAGGCCTTGATCCATCAGTACCTGTCCTTCAGCGGCGGTCATTTCAACGCCATGACCTCGGGTAAGATCAACCCCACCGAGCTGGTGGCCGCCCTCATCGACCAGAAGAGCAGCTTTGCGGAGGGTCTTCGCTTTGCCCAGAAGGTCATCGAGGGTACTGCCAACATCCTGCTCCTTTGCGACGACGGTTCCATCATCGTGGCCCGTGACCGCTTGGGACGCATCCCCGTGCTGATCGGCAAGCGGGAGGACGGCTACGCCGTTGCCTTTGAGTCCTTTGCCTACATCAAGCTGGACTTTGAGGACGAGATGGAACTGGGCCCCGCCGAGATCGTGCGCATCACCCCCGAGGGCATCGAGCAGCTGGCCGAGCCCGGCACCGAAATGAGAATGTGCGCCTTCCTCTGGTCCTACTACGGCTATCCCACCTCTACCTACGAGGGAAGCAACGTGGAGGAGATGCGCTACCGCAACGGCGAGATCATGGCGGAGCATGACGCAGAGGTGGGCAACGCCCCCGAGCTGGACTACGTCAGCGGCGTGCCGGATTCGGGTACGCCCCACGCCATCGGTTACGCCAATCAGAGCCACGTGCCCTTCGCCCGTCCCTACATCAAGTACACCCCTACGTGGTCGAGAAGCTTCATGCCCGGCAACCAGTCGGATCGCAGAAAGACCGCCAAGATGAAGCAGATCGCCATCCACCAGCTCATCAAGGACAAGAACCTTCTGTTCGTGGACGACTCCATCGTCCGCGGCACCCAGCTTCAGGAGACCGTGGATTTCCTGTACGCCCACGGCGCGAAATCCGTGCATATGCGCTCGGCCTGCCCCCCCATCATGTACGGCTGTAAGTTCTTGAACTTCTCCCGCAACACCTCGGATATGGATCTCATCACCCGCCGTACCATCATGGAGATCGAGGGTTGTGAGGGCTTCAAGTATCTGGACGAGTACTCCGACGGAAACACCGAGCGCGGCAAGAAGCTCCGCAAGGCCATCGCGGATAAGTTCAATTTCTCCTCCCTTGAGTTCCAGTCTCTGGAGGGCGTCATCAAGGCCATCGGCCTGGAGCCCTGCAAGCTGTGCACCTACTGCTGGACGGGTAAAGAATAAACCAATATACCGTATCCTCCCTGAAAAACTTGTAGGGGCGTTCCTTGAACGCCTACGATGAACTAAAAATGAAAAATAACCGAAAGGAAGAACATCATGCATTCTAACTCCAAGTCTGAAAGCTACGCCGCCGCAGGCGTAGACATTACCGCCGGCTACAAGGCGGTCGAGCTCATGAAGGGGCACATCGCCCGCACCAAGAACGAGGGCTGCGTGGACGACGTGGGCGGCTTCGGCGGCTGCTTCGGCCTCAACGTGGCGGGTATGTCCGAGCCTGTGCTGGTCTCGGGTACCGACGGCTGCGGCACCAAGGTTAAGATGGCTATCCTCATGGACAAGCACGACACCATCGGCATCGACGCCGTGGCTATGTGCGTCAACGACATCATCTGCGTGGGTGCGAAGCCCCTGTTCTTCCTCGACTATATTGCTTGCGGTAAGAACATTCCCGAGAAGATCGCCGCCATTGTGGGCGGTGTGGCCGAGGGCTGCGTCCAGTCCGGCGCCGCTCTGATCGGTGGCGAGACCGCCGAGCATCCCGGCATGATGCCCGTGGAGGAGTACGATCTGGCCGGCTTCTCCGTCGGTATCGTGGACAAGAAGAAGATCATCGACAACACCACCATGAAGGCAGGCGACGTTGTGATCGCTCTGGCCTCCACCGGTGTCCACTCCAACGGCTTCTCCCTCTGCCGTAAGGTCTTTGAGATCGACAAGAATCCCCCCTCCCTGTATGTCCCCTGCGACGAGCTGGGCGGCCAGTCCATCGGTGAGACCCTCCTGACCCCCACCAAGATCTACGTCAAGTCCGTCTTGGCTCTGCTGGAGAAGGTCAACGTCAAGGGTATCTCCCACATCACGGGCGGCGGCTTCTACGAGAACATCCCGAGAAGCATTCCCGAGGGTCTGGGTGCCCGCGTCCGCCGCGCTGACGTCAAGGTGCTTCCCATCTTCGATCTGATCGCCAAGACCGGTAACATCCCCGAGCGCGACATGTTCAACACCTACAACATGGGCGTCGGTATGAGCATCGTGGTTTCTCCCGAGGACGTGGAGACCGCTCTGGAGATCCTCCGCGCCAACGGCGAGGACGCGTACCTCATCGGTGACATCGTTACCGCCGAGGAGCTGGGCGGCTCTCAGATCGAGATCGTCTGATCCGAGGGGTGACCCTATGGCACAAGTGAAAAAGATCGCCGTCCTCGTGTCGGGCGGCGGCACCAACCTCCAAGCCCTGATCGACGCCGAAAAGCGGGGCGAGCTGGGGGCAGGGAAGATCACCCTTGTTATCGCCTCCAAGCCCGGTGTGTACGCCCTGGAGCGAGCCGCCAACGCGGGCATCGAGGGGCGTGTGCTGGCGCGTAAGGAGTATGCGAGCATTGCTGATTACTCCAAGGCTCTGGCCGATGAAATGACCGCCGCGGGCATTGACCTCGTGGTGCTGGCGGGCTTCCTCACCATTTTCGACGAGCAGGTCTACGAGGCCTTCCCCAATAAGATCCTCAACGTCCACCCCGCCCTCATTCCTTCCTTCTGCGGTAAGGGCTTCTACGGACTCCACGTCCACGAGGCGGCTCTGACCAAGGGCGTGAAGGTCTCGGGCGCGACCGTCCACATCGTCACCCCCGAGTGCGACGCGGGCCCCATCGTTCTGCAAAAGGCCGTGGAGGTCAAGCAGGACGACACCCCCGAGGTTCTGCAACGTCGCATCATGGAGGAGGCCGAGTGGAAGATCCTCCCCGAAGCGGTGGGATTGTTCTGCGAGGATAAGATCACGGTAGCGGATAATCGGGTTTTCATCAAGGAATAAACGCATTCCGTAGGGGCGGATTCCATATCCGCCCGTTAACCACAACCGCATCGGGCGGGCGCATATGGAATGCGCCCCTACGACGTATTTCACCATGTAATGAAAAATTAAGGAGCATACACATGAAGGTCAATACCATTGTCAATGAACTGAACTCCCTGGCCTACCACGGCCGCGGCATCATCATCGGTAAGTCCGCCGACGGTAGCAAGGCCGTCACCGCCTACTTCATCATGGGC
>JAZOOM010000321.1:0-17541 GCA_045655025.1 Eubacteriales bacterium
AGATCGTTGAGGAAATCTCCGAGGATACCGAGGAGGAGATCGTTGAGGAAATCTCCGAGGATACCGAGGAGGAGATCGTTGAGGAAATCTCCGAGGACACCGAGGAGGAGATCGTTGAGGAAATCCCCGAGGACACCGAGGAGGAGATCGTTGAGGAAATCTCCGAGGATACCGAGGAGGAGATCGTTGAGGAGATCCCCGAGGACACCGAGGAGGAGATCGTTGAGGAGATCCCCGAGGATATCGAGGAAGAAATCGTCGAGGAAATATACGACGACTTCGACGAGGAGATCATTGAGGAAACATCCGACAATTTCGATGAAGAGATCGCGGAAGAGATCGCGGAGGAGAACGCGGAGGAAATTCCCGAGGACACCGATAAGGAAATCGCCGCGGTCGTCCAAGCGCCCTCGGCTTCCGTGATCCCTGCCGACGTGATCCCGACCGCCGTTTCCCGCGGTACGAGAGCAAATCCGCCGAGAAGAGCTCCTTCCGCGCGCCGTGTCTCGGATGACCGTCTCAACGGTCTGCTGCCGGGAGAGGCACCGGGCGGGCAGCGATTGGCTCAGCTGGCCGAGGAGAACGCGCGGCTGCTGGCCGAGATGGATGCCATGTCTGAGCCCCTTGAGTATGCTTCGGAGGCCGCGCAAGCCCTTCCCGTTTCCGAGCCTGCCGCCCTTGATCCCGAGATTGATTCGGCGGCTCCTTCCGTTGGCAAGGAGACCGTCAAGCCTCCCTACGGAGGGAAAAACGCGGAGGATCGCTTCCGTGATCCTCTTCAGACGGGATTGGATGACGTTCTCTATGACAGCGTTCTCCCCGCGTCGCGCCAAACCCGTTCCGCTGCCTTGAAGACGCCGAGACATACGGAAGCATCCCCTTCCTACGCCGCGGCAAAAACCACGTCAGATCCCGAGGAGCAAGCGCTTCGCGATACGGAGCTTCAAATGCGTTTGGGATGCGAGGATGATCTGACCGCTCGGGAAGACCGTTTGCGGATCGATCGGGTTCGCGAGAGAAGAGCGGCCACCGCGCCCGTGGAAGGATCGGATGCTGTGTATACCCACGGAGGACGGGAGTACAACGGACGCAAAGAGGTGGAACAGATCCGACGGGATTACAAGACCTTTCGCCGTGCCGCTGTTGCCCGTTTCTGTGTGGCCGCCGTGGGCGCGCTGTTCGGTATACTCTATGATCTGTGGGGCGTTCTGACGGCACCCTTGGGTGTCCTTACGTTTACGGACATGCCCCTGTATCCTCTGATTGGGATCCTTTGGACGCTGTTGATCACTCTTCCGTTTTTGTCCCGCTTGGGAAAGGGCTACAAAGGCCTTTGGAATTTTGAGCCCACCCGTTACGCTGTCTTCGCGTTGGCGTTCCCCGTATCGGTGGCCAACGGAGCGTTGGCCGCGTGCTTGGGCGGGTACCGTTTGTTCGGCGGCGTTGCTCTTTTGATGCTGGCGGTGGCCGCCCTGTCCGAGTGGCTGGCCCTGTCGGGTGAGGAGGAGGCGTTTTCGGTGGTTTCCTCCGGAAAGACTGCCTACGTTCTGACCGGTGAGGCCACTCCCGCCTCCCACGAGGCGCGAAAGACGGTCCCCGACGGAACGACGGTTCTGACGGCTGTGTCTACCGGCCGCGTATCCGATCCCTTGGCACGCTTCTGCCGTTACAACCCTTTCATGGGGCGTTTGAATTACCTCCTGCCCGTGGCTCTTCTGGCTGCCATTTTGGGGGCGGGGCTGACGGTTTGGCGGGGCGATTCTTTCCTGTATCAGGGTATTCCCGTATTTACCGCTACCTATTTGACCTGTCTTCCTGCCGCGTATCTGCTGTCCATGAATCTGCCTTTGTGGCTTTCCAATCGGCTGCTGAGGCGCAAGGGGGCGGCTGTACTGGGAACTTCCGCGCCTTTCGAGTACGCGGACGGCGGCAAGGCACATCTGATCTTCCCCGACGGCGATGCCATCCGAGCCGTTCAGCGCAAGGACGTTGCCCTTCGAGGTGATCCCAACGCGGCGGAGTGGAAGGCTTTGGCTGACGCGTTGTTCCTCCTTTTGGATACGCCCTTAGCGATCGATCCGATCCTGAAGGGAAGGACCCTGTCCCACTACCGAATCGACGTGCTGGAGCAGGGAGAGGGCTTCATACGCCTTCATCTGATTGATGGAGAAAGCGATCAGGCCATTGAGGTTATGGCAGGCGCTCATGACGTTATGACCCGTCACGGCATCCGTCTTCCCAAAAAGAATATGGAAACGCGGTACAAGAAGACCGACGACAGCCACGTGCTCTACCTGGCCTTTAACCGCCGCTTCCATCTTGCCTATGCCGCGGAGTATCGGGTGGGCAGTACCTTCGCCCACGTGACAAGATCGCTTGCCGCTTTGGGACACGGGGTATCCTTGGTATCCTATGACCCTCTGCTGGATCCCAATATGAAGGAGCTCCGCCATCTTCGCTCCCACGCTACTCTGGAGGTTCTCCGTCCCACGGCTCATGAGATGCCCAAGAGATCTCGCTCCTCGGGTCTGTTGGCCACGGGACGAAGCCTGGATCTCCTCCACCCCTTTGCCGCATGCCGCCGCATGAAAAAGGCTTACCGCTTGGCGCACGGCCTGTGCTGGCTGGCTATCCCCGGCGGTCTGTGCGTGACCCTGGCGGCGATACTGTTGGATAGGGCGTGGATGCTTTCCTCCGCCTACGTCGTTTTGTGGCAGCTTCTGTCTGCCGCGCTGGCTACGGGGCTCTGCCTTTGCGCGATTCGCCCCAAGAGCCTGTTTTTACTCGGCAACGGTAAGCCCTCCCGCAAGCGGGCCGACGCCGTCAAATCTGACTCGGGGATCAAGCCCGCCGGGGGCGATACTCCCCGTTCGAAAAAATAACAGTAAGGAATTCTGACTCATCATGAATCAAAACGAAAAACGCATGCTTCTGACCTCCGTATCCCGCCCCGGCCGCTACGCCGGCGGCGAGTACGGCCAGGTCATCAAGGATAAGTCCACCATCAAGGCGCGGTTCGCCTTCGCCTTCCCCGACTCCTACGAGATCGGTATGTCCAATCTGGGCGTCCGCATCCTCTACCATTGCCTCAATCTCCACGACGATATTTGGTGCGAGCGCACCTACGCCCCTTGGGTGGATATGCAGGAGAAGATGAAGGAGCAGAACGTGCCCCTCACCTGTCTGGAGAGCGGTGACCCTGTGGCTGACTTCGATTTCCTCGGCTTCACCCTCCAGTACGAGATGTGCTACACCACCGTGCTGAATATGCTGGAGCTTTCGAATATCCCCCTCCGCGCGGCTGACCGCGGCGAGGACTGCCCCCTGGTCATCGGCGGCGGCCCCTGCTCCTACAACCCCGAGCCCGTGGCGGATTTCTTCGACCTCTTCAACATCGGTGAGGGCGAGGAAATGCTCCCCGAGATCGTCCGCCTCTACATCAAGATGAAGGACGAGGGCACCTACACCCGCGCCGCCTTCCTCCACGAGGCCGCAAGAACCATTCAGGGTGTCTACGTCCCCTCCCTCTACACCGTCACCTACAACGAGGACGGCACCGTGGCCGCCTACACCCCCGTCTACGACGATATCCCCAAGACCGTCACCAAGCGTATCGTCAAGGACTTGGACAAGACCCCCTTCCCCGACAAGGTGGTCATGCCCTACATCGAGACGGTGCAGGATCGCATCACCGTAGAGGTGGGTCGCGGCTGCATCCGCGGCTGCCGCTTCTGTCAGGCGGGTATGGTCTACCGTCCCGTCCGCGAAAAATCCCCCGAGGTGGTGGACTGCCAGTGCCGCGCGATTTTTGAATCCTCCGGCTATGAGGAAATGTCCCTCTCCTCCCTGTCCATCAGCGACTACACCAAGGTAAACGAGCTGACCGACAGCCTCCTGTCTTGGTCGAATCCCAACATGGTCAGCCTGTCCCTACCCTCCCTCCGCGCCGATTCCTTCACCCGCGAGCTTATGGATAAGGTGGCCTCCATCCGCAACTCCACCATCACCTTCGCCCCCGAGGCAGGCTCTCAGCGTCTCCGCGACGTCATCAACAAGAACCTCTATGAGGAGGACCTCATGCGGGCGGTGAACGTGGCCTTCGACGTGGGTAAAAACCAAGTCAAGCTCTACTTCATGCAGGGTCATCCCACCGAGACCGACGAGGATCTGGCCGAGATCCCCGAGCTGGCTCACCGCGTGGTGTCCGCCTACTACCAGAACCCCAACCGCCGCAAGGGTCAGCACGCACAGGTCACCATCAGCGTCTCCCCCTTCATTCCCAAGCCCTTCACCCCCTTCCAGTGGGAGCCTCAGGACACCCTGGAGGAGATGGAGCGCAAGCAGGCCTTCGTGGGCTCTTGCGTCCACGACCGCCGCGTGAAGTACAACTACCACAACGCCAAGACCTGCCACCTCGAGGCCGTGCTGGCCAGAGGCGACCGCCGCCTCGCCCCCGCTCTGGAGGAGGCCTGCCGCCGAGGATTTAAGTTTGAGGCTTGGTCGGAGTTCTTCAACTACGAGGGCTGGATGCAGATCTTTGCCGATCTGGGCATCGACCCCGCCTTCTACGCCAACCGCCGCTACGGTCTGGATGAAGTTCTGCCTTGGGATATCATCGACTGCGGCGTGACCAAGAAATTCCTGCAAAGAGAAAACGCCAAGGCCCACGAGGGGAACACCACCCCCAACTGCCGCGAGAACTGCTCGGGCTGTGGTGCAAACAAGATGGGAGGTGAGCGCGCATGCTGTCCCAAAACAAAATAAATCGAATTTCGAAGTTTGATCGCCCTAAACTGGACGCGCCCATTACCGTCCGCGTGATCTTCTCCAAGACGGGGAACCTCCAGTATTTCTCCCACCTGGATCTGCAAAGAACGTGGCAGAGAGTGCTGGTGCGCGCCTCCATTCCCATGTGGTACACCCAGGGCTTCAACCCCCACTCCAAGATCGTCTTCGGCGTGCCCCTACCCGTAGGCTCGGAGGGTATGGAGGAGATGGTGGATCTCCGTATTGACCGGGAGATCACCCCCGCCGAGATCAAGGCCCAGCTCAACGCCGAGCTGACGGACGAGATGCAGGTCTCCGAGGTCTACGTGCCCAAGACATCCTTCTCGGATATCGCGTGGGGCACCTATCAGATGACGGTCAAGACCCCCGGCGATCCCATCGACAACGCCGCCGCCATCAATCGCATTTTCGCCCCCGACGCCGCCCCCATCATCATGACCAAGCGAAGCAAGTCGGGAGATAAGGAGGTCAACATCCTCCCCATGATCCACAGCGTGAAGGCCGTGGCCGCCGACGGGCTCATCAAGCTCCGCGCCACTCTCCGCGCGGGTAACACCGAGAATCTCAATCCCGAGTACCTCGTGGGGGCCATGCGGGATCGGCTGGGCATCCTACCCGAGGACGGGAATATGGAGGATGTCTGGTATCGCATCCTGCGGATTGGGTTCCATGACGAGAAGGGCGTGGAAACGGGCAAGTGGTTCCGGTAAAGATATGAGACACAAAAATATAGGATAAAAATATAGGATATAAGATGTGATTACTCAGCCCCATGAAAGGAGCTCCCTATGAACCGAAACATTCCTCTCTTTGTCCTTATCATGATATTTCTCTTCAGTATCATTTTTCCGGTGGGAAACTCTCTCTATCTATTTGGTGAGTTGAGCTCAGCCGGGAACGATCGTTTTCCCCTTTTCTATATCGTGAGTCTCTTTTTGGAGGTGGCCGCTCTTGTGATGATGGTCGCTGGTGTGCACGACCCCAAAGCCCGTCGTATCGGAGCCTATGTCGCCTTTGGTCTGCCGGGACTTCACTATGCCGCCGTCTTGGTCGGGTTCCTCGTCTCAGCCGCCGCCCGTCAGTTCATCGGTGTTGTTTTCATGGTCGTTCTGACAGCGGCCTACGCCGTGACCACGGCAATGGCCTACATGACCCTCCGCAGCGTCGGCGATATGGAGCCCACCGAACGAGAGGGCACTCCCCCCGTGGAGATCAACGCCTGCGTGGACGCGCTTCACGATAAGCTGAATCCCAAATCGTAAACCAAAAGGGCGATTCTCCAAACGGGATCGCCCTATATGAAAGTCAGTATGCCTCAATTTCTCCCATGGATTCATACCCCGTATACGTTGAGGGATCGATCATACCGTCGGTTGCCGTTCCTGTGGTGGAGCCGCCCCCTACGATGGAGTAGGTCTCGCCCGCCGTCAGATCCGCCGAGCTGAAGACGATGGAGGAAATGGCCTTGGGCAGTTCAAAGGCCGCCAACACCTTGCCGCTTTCGTCCGTGATACCGACGAGCTCTCCCGCAGAAAGCCCCGTACCGCGCCAAGAGGCCGCCAGTACAGCCTGTCCCGCGTTTTCGGCGGACTCGGCCATGCCGCTGCTGCCAACGGCCAGGAGCATGCCGCCCGAGATCGTGACGCTGTAGCCTCCGTCACCCGAATCAATGGGGCCGTTGCCGTTATCGGTGGGGCCGTACACAATGACCGTGCCGCCCGAAATGACGATGTTTCCGTTGGAATCAATGCCGTCACCGCCCGCGTCGAAGACGTTGTAGCCCCCTGCGAAGTTCAAAAGAGGGGTGTCGGTGGAGGTGGTCTCCGTGTCCCCGCTCCGAGGTCTTCCGCCCGGGAAGCCTCCGGGAGGTGTTCCTCCGGGTCCGCCGAATCCACCGCCCATGCCGTTCGTGGCATTGGCACCGTCGTCCGAGGCCGTGATGCGGTTGGTACCGCCCAAAACATTGATGTGCAGAGCCTCCAGACCCTCAAAGCTCTGGGCAACGGTCAGTACGCCGCCGCTGACGGTCAGCTCCTTCTCGGCGTGAATGCCGTCGTCCGCGGCGCGGATGTGGATCATGCCGTTGGAAATATGCACGTTGGTATCGCTGTGAATGCCGTCGTCCTGCGCCACAATGGTGATCTTCCCGCCGCTGACCGTGAGATTCCCTGCGGCCTTCAGCCCCTTTGCGCTGATGGCGGCCTTGTCAGCCGAGCTTTCCCCCATCATACCGCCGGGTCTGCCGAAGCCTCCACCCATGGAGCCGCTTGTGGGGTTTCCTTCGAATTCCTTCAGCACCACTCCGTCGGTATCGGTGGTGGTCAACACCATGTTGCCACCGCTGACCGTGAGGTCGGTAGCCGCCGAAAGTCCGTCGCCCTTGGCGGTGATATAGAGGGAACCACCCTCCACGGTGAGGGAGCCCTTGCCCTCGGTCTCTGTATTGGCGGTCTTGACCCCGTCCCCGCCTGCGTTGACGGTGACAGTGCCGCCACTCAGCTCCAAAGAATCGTTGGCACGTATGCCTGCACCCACCGAGGTAACGGTAACGGTGCCGCTCTTGATCTTCAGATCGTCCTTGGTATTGATGCCCTTGTCGGCGTTGCCCTTGATGTGAAGCTCGCCGCCGCCGTTCAGCTCCAGATCCTCACAGGAATAGATACAGGCGTTGGGGTAGATCTCGCCCTCCACCTGCTTCTCATCGGGGATCACGTAGCCCAAGCCGTCGGAAAGAATATTCACCGAGTTTTCAGCGGTGAAGATCACCACCTTCTTGGGGGCGGACTTGACGTAGATCGCAGGTCCGTGGGTGCAGGACAGGGAAGCACCGTTGAACACCAGGGTCACCTTGCTCTCGTCGGCGGTGTCTACGATGATCTGCCCGTCGGCCAGCGTACCGCTGATCAGATAGCTTCCCGCGCGGGTCACGGTGACGGTGGTGCCTTCGACGGTCGCACCGTCCCCTTCAATATTTATGGTCTCTCCCAGATCGATGATCGTTTCTCCCGTGGGGGTGTAGTCACCTTCGGCGGGATCTTCGGCGGGAGTGGTGACGGGGGCCGTTTGAGGTTCTGCGGTCACGTCGGCATTCCCTGTGGAGGGGGTGACCTCCACCCCGTCCACCACCACGGTGGAGTCCTGCGGATGGGTTGGCTCTTTGGTGTTGCCTGCCTGCTTATTTTGACACCCTGTTGCCATTGCGGTGATCGTGAGCACCATGGCGACAGATAGGGCTTTCAGGTACGGTTTATTCATGATATTCGTCCTTTTCATGCTTTGTCATGGAATAGTATAAACCATGTCTGTGTCAGCGAAAAGTCGTTTGTTTTGCGTTTTTATGAATTCTGTGTGAAGTTTTTGGCACACGAAACCCGTTTGGCCATATCCACTACCGAACGGTTGAACCCCTGTTTTTCTCTTGTAAGGAAAGGAAATTACCATGAAACTCACCCTTATTGCCACCTGTATGTTCGGCCTTGAAAAGCTCCTCGGTGAGGAGATCGATGCTCTGGGACTCACCCGTCTGGATACCATGGACGGCCGCGTCACCTTTGAGGGCACCGAGGCCGATATCCCCCGCGCCAATATCAACCTGCGGTGTGCCGAGAGGGTGTTTGTCCATCTGGGCGCATTCCCCGCCACCAGCTTTGCCGATCTCTTTGAGGGCACAAAAAAACTCCCTTGGGAGGATTGGATTGGCCGTCTTGACGCCTTCCCCGTAAAGGGTCACTCCATCAAGAGCGGACTCACCTCCGTCCCCGACTGCCAGAGCATCGTCAAGAAAGCGGTGGTGGAGCGGCTGAAGGAGAAGTACGGCATATCGTGGTTCGATGAAACGGGAGTCAAGTACCAGATCGAATTCTTTCTGTTTAAAGACGTAGCCCACCTCATGATCGACACCTCCGGTGTGGCTCTCCACAAGCGGGGCTACCGTCCCGAGGCAGGGGCGGCCCCCCTTCGTGAGACCTTGGCCGCCGCGCTGGTCTACACCGCCCGCCCCAAGGAGGATATTCTGTTCTGGGATCCCTTCTGCGGCTCGGGTACCATCGCCATTGAGGCCGCCATGATGGTTTCAGGCCGCGCCCCCGGTCTGGGACGTGCCTTCGCGGGAGAGGAATTCGCCAATATTCCCAAGGCCCTCTGGGATACCGCCCGTGAGGAAGCGCAGGGGAAGATCCGCACCGACTGTAAGTTCGAGGTCTACGCCTCGGATATCGACGAGGACATTCTGGATATCACCTACGAGAATGCACTCCGCGCAGGGGTGGAGGAGTACCTCAACATCTTCCAGGCCGACGCCCGTAAGATCAAAAAGGAGGATCGCAAGGGCACCGTGGTCTGCAATCCTCCCTATGGCGAGCGTATGGGCGAGCGGGAGGAGATCGAGCGGCTGTACCAACAGCTGGGCGGCTCCTTCAAGGCGCTCTACCCCTGGCAGATCTACGTGCTCACCTCCTCCGACCGCTTCGACCGCCTCTACGGTCAGCGGGCTGACAAGGTCAAGAAGCTCTACAACGGTATGCTCCCTTGCTACCTCTACGAGTACTTCAAGCCCGCCGAGGCGCGTGATGACAAGGGACGGACGGCCAAGGAAATCTTTGACCGCAAGCCCGATCAGCGTTTCGACCACAAGCCCGATCGGAATTTTGATCGCGGAGGCGACCGCCGTCCTGCCTATGGAGATCGTGCCCAAAAGAACTCGCGGGGCGACCGCTTTGAGAAGCCCTACAAGCCGAAGAAGTCCTGAGTACGCTGTGCCTCTTTGCGTACTATCAGCCAAAAAAGCAAGAAAAACAGGGAACAAATCCCTGTTTTTCTTGTCTTGTGAACAAATTGCACATCAAAACCTGTCCATACCGCAATATGACCAACTCGTGCGTTTGGGACATTTGCCCCCGCCTATGAGGGGAAATAAGAAGAAATTGTAAATAATGACACCTTTCTTGCCCAAAATCACAAAAAGACTGTTGACAAATTGGTGAATTTGTGGTATATTAATTTCAACAATAGGGTGGATTTCTTTGTGAATTGTCACGATTCCACCTAAAGACCGTCAAAATGCCCTATAGCCGTTCTCTTGTGTACGTGTTTCCCGACAGGACGATTTCAGGGCCGATGCCGCCGCCGCACTGTGCGTTGCGGTGATTTTTGACGGGCGATCCCAGTTTCGGAAGGGAAGGAGTGGGTCTATGCCTCGTTTCTTTGTCCAAGCCTCTGCCATCAGCGGGGATACCGTAATCCTGACGGGAGACAACGCCCATCACGCCGCCTACTCCCTGCGCCTTGCTCCGGGAGATCGGATCCAGGTCTGCGATCAGCAGACCGCGTACCTTTGTGAGATGGTGTCCTTCGACAGCGATTCCGCCACGGCGCGGATCCTGTCCGCTACACCCATCGACACCGAGCCGCCCTTTATCGCGCGCCTGTATCAAGCGCTTCCCAAGGGAGACAAGCTGGATACCGTGATCCAAAAGGCCGTGGAATGCGGTGTCTATGAGGTCATCCCCTTTGAGTCCAGCCGTTGCATCGTCCGCGCCAAGCCCGAGGCTGAGGCCAGAAAGACCGAGCGGAGATGCCGTATCGCCGAGGAAGCCGCCAAGCAGTGCGGACGGGGAGTCATCCCCGCCGTCAAGCCAACCGTCACCTTTGCGGAGGCCTTACGGGCCGCCGAGGGAGCCGACCTGGCACTCTTCTGCTACGAGGGCACGGAGGTCACCCCCCTGCCCGCTATTCTGGAGATGGTAGCTCCGTCGCTGGATGCCGCCCGTGCCGAGGGCAGAACGCCCGAGATCGCCATTTTCGTGGGTTCCGAGGGAGGTTTCTCTCCCGAGGAGGCTGCCGCTGCCCGCCGGGCGGGCTTTGCCATGACGGGGTTGGGCAAGCGTATCCTGCGCACCGAGACCGCGTCGGGCTTCGTTTTGAGCTGCCTCATCTATGCCCTTGAGCTTTGATCTCCCACTTTTTTCGTACCTGCTTCCGCGCGGCGGATGAAAATAAACCAATTGTATGTAAATTAACAAAGAGAGGTAAAAGTCTATGTCTAACAGACTGTTCCAGAGCGTGATCCATCAAATGAAGGATGCCGTTGACCGTACCATCGGTGTCATCGACGAGACCGGCGTCATCATCGCCTGCTCCGAGCTTGTGAAGATCGGCGAGGTGCGTCAGAGCATTCGTGACGAGCTGGCCTACACCACCGACGTGGTGGTTTCCGGCGGTTGCACCTACCGTCCCCTGTCCGGCGGTACTAAGCGCGAGTACATCGTGTTCGTGGAGGGGGAGGACGCCGAGTCCGACCGCATCTCCCGCCTGCTGTGCGTAGCTCTCGGCAACATCAAGAACCTGTACGACGAGAAGTACGACAAGGGTTCTTTCATCAAGAACATCATTCTGGATAACATTCTGCCCTCGGATATCTACATCAAGTCCAAGGAGCTCCATTTCAACGCCGAGGAGCCCCGCGTGGTATTCCTGGTCAAGTTCCTGGGCAAGACCGATATGATGCCCTTCGAAATGCTGCAGAACATGTTCCCCGACAAGGCTCGTGACTACGTCATCAGCGTTGGTGAGCACGACATCGTTCTGGTCAAGGAAGTCAAGGCAGGCACCGAGAACCGCGATATGGAGAAGATCGCTACCAATATCGTGGATACCATGTCCTCCGAGTTCTACACCAAGGTCTCCGTGGGTGTTTCCACCATCGTGGACAACATCAAGGATCTGGCCCGCGCCTACAAGGAGGCTCAGATCGCTCTGGACGTCGGCAAGGTCTTCGAGAATGAGAAGAGCGTTGTCAGCTACGAGAACCTGGGTATCGGCCGCCTGATTTACCAGCTTCCCACCACTCTCTGCGAGATGTTCCTCCAGGAGGTCTTCAAGAAGGGTAGCCTGGAGTCTCTGGATCGTGAGACTCTCATGACCATTCAGTGCTTCTTCGAGAACAATCTGAACGTTTCCGAGACCTCCCGTAAGCTCTTCGTCCACAGAAACACCCTGGTGTACCGTCTGGAGAAGATCCGCAAGCTGGCCGGCCTGGATCTGCGGGAGTTCGAGCACGCCATCACCTTCAAGGTGGCTCTGATGGTCAAGAAGTACCTCAGCTCCAAGCCCTCCAAGTATTGATCGGGCTGATTGCCGCATAAATCCCCCCTGTGTCGGCGTATACTACGGTTGGTTATACCGTTGATACTCACGCGTGAGGAATCGTACCACAAATGAAAATATTAGAATATACCATACAAGGTAATCCTACGGCGGTCGACAAGCTTTTCGTGGAGAACAGCTGTTTGGACATCCGTGGGGTGAAAGAGGCCGAGCTGCGCGAAACAGCGCCGAACCTTTTCAAATTGACCCTTTCTTTATCTCTTATCGCCGATCAAGACGCTGTAAAAGCGAAGATCAAGGAAATCAGTGACCTTGTTGGCCTGAAGCTGTCGGATTGGGACGAGGATTACGGCCCTGACGATCTCGTTATCGAAGAAGAAGAGGAGGACACAAGCCAACCTCCCGAGAGGGCTAAAGCAGGCCGTCAAGTCAGCCTCACGTCGGCCGTCTCCGCGGTGATCACCGCCGTGGTGCTGGCTGTACTGCTGACGTTCTCGGTCACGCGTGCCTACATGCGTCCCGATTCGCCCGTGGCTGTTTCGCCCGGACAGGGAACGGTGGCGTCGTCGGATTTCGATCAATTGGATCTCCTCGACCGCTTGTTCCGATCGGCCTCGGTTTTTGAAGCGCCCGATCGTGAGGCACTGATCACGAGTGTCCTGAAGGCCTACGTGGAGGCCACGGGTGACGTGTACGCCGAATACCTGACAGCCGAAGAGCTGCAGGAGCAGCTTGCCTCCAACAACGGTGAGATGTGCGGCATCGGTATCACGGTGATCCAGGATTATCTGACTATAGACGGCGTTGAATGCATGGTCATTACCGTTGTCAACGTGTATGCCGGTTCCCCCGCCGAGGCCGCGGGTGTTCTGCCCGGCGACCATATTGTGTACGTGGGAAAGGGAAGCGACGCTGTCAGAATTCAGGACGTGGGCTATACCCGAGCCATGGATCTTTTGGCCGGCGCAGAGAATACCGAATGTAACTTCACCGTATACAGATTTCCCCGGGACGCGGCTGAGGAAGGCACCCGTGAGGTGCTGGAGATCACCGCCATTCGTAAGAAGCTCATTATCCCTTCCGTTTCCTTCGCCCACTATTCCGAGGATGCCGGTGTAGGTGTGATCCGTATGACGGGCTTCAACAATACCACCTGCGATCAGTTTATCGAGGCGGTGGAGACCTTGAAGGCCGAGGGATGTACCTCCTTCGTGCTGGATCTTCGCGGCAATCCCGGCGGGTTGTTGTCCGCCGTGGAGGATGTGCTCATTCTGTTCCTGCAAGAGGACGACGTCATCATCACGACCAAAGATGCGGCCGGTAAAGAGACCGTTTCCCGGGTCATTGTCGGTAGAGATGGTGTTCTGGATACGGGATCGGGTAGGCTTCGCCGAGAGGATATCGGCAAGTACCGTGACTTGAATTTCTCGGTGCTGGTCAACGAGTATTCCGCCTCGGCCGCCGAGCTGTTTACCTCCAATATCCGTGATTATGAATTAGGAACGATCGTGGGTGCGACTACCTACGGCAAGGGATGCGGCCAAACGACCATGAGCCTGTCCCGCTACGGCTACGAGGGCGCGCTCAGACTGACGACCTTCTACTACTGCGCTCCCTTGGGAGAGAACTACCACGGTGTCGGCATTACGCCCCACGTTGTGGTTGAGCTGTCCGAGGAAGCCTTGCAGTACAACATCAACGTCCTGCCCCACCACCTGGACAATCAGCTGGCGGCGGCTGTGGCGGCCTTGGAGTAAAGCCATATTAGGAAACTAAACCTCGACGGAGCGGATCTACGTCCGCTCCGTCGGGTTGCCCGAAACGGGCATAAAGGGGGACGTCCCCGAATTCAATTCAACATCCAAAGGAGATTGCAACAATGGCAGAGAACATGAAGCAGAAATATACCAAACAGGGCTACCAGGATCTGGTAGACGAGCTCAAGTACTTAAAGCTCACCAGACGCGAGGAGATCAAGGAGCAGATCGCTACCGCCCGCGGCTTCGGTGACCTTTCCGAGAACGCCGAGTACGACGAGGCGAGAAACGAGCAGGCCAAGGTTGAGGCCCGCATTCAGGAGCTGGAGGCTCTGATTGAGAACGCCGAGATTATCGACGAGAGCACCATGGACGTTCGCTCCATCAGCTTGGGCTCCATCGTCAAGCTCTTCGACGAGGACTTCGACGAGGAGATCACCTACAGCATCGTGGGCTCCAACCAGGCAGACCCCCTGGAGAACAAGATCTCGGATCAGTCTCCCATCGGTCGCGCCCTCATGGGTAAGAAGGCCGGTGACAGCGTTACCGTGACCGCTCCCGCAGGCGAGCTCCACTTCAAGGTGCTGGAAGTTTCCCGCGCAAATCACTAATTCGCTTTCATACAAGGGGAAGGAACAGGACGCCCCATGATCGGCTGCACCACGCGAGCCGCGGCGGCCGTTCCTTCCTTTTGCGTTGTACGGGGAGCGGCAGGGCACCGCCCTGCACCCGCTTAAACCCTTCTTGAAAGAAGGGTTTAAGAATCCTAAGAACTTTCAAAAAATATATGGCACCTCTAAAAACTCATCGTGCGGGGAGAGCCGAGCGAGCTCGGAGGCGAGAAGGTTTTTCGTCAGTCTAAACAAAAATCCGCGCGTATAGTGGATATGCTCACGTAATACGAAGGATTTTTGTGACGATCCCCGAGCAAGGCTCGGGCGCGAAGCTCGGGCGGAAAAGATTCCGCCGGCTGAGTTTACTCAGCATTTCGCCGTGCGAGGGGTTTTTAGAGATGCCCTATAAATGATAATGCTTTTTTAGTTCTTTGGAATCCGAAACCTTTTGCAAACTTTGCCGAAGGCGAATTTGCCTCGAGCAATGCAAGGATGCTTTCAAGAAAGATTTTGGCCGCCGGAGGCCGTGCCCCTAACAGACCGATAAACCCAAATTTATGCATCCCACATCCCTTTGGAGAAAGGAACGTATCATGTCCAATTACCACGTCAACTACCGTCACAACCCTATCGAGCCTCCCGACCCTGAGCATGAACCCCGGAATGAGGAGGACAAGCTTGAAGCGGGCGACATTGTGGCCGCATCTCCTGCTCTGCGTTGGCTGGATAACTTTTGGTATCACTACAAATGGACAGTCATCGTGGTGGCCTTTTTCGTCACGGTGGCCGTTGTGGGTATCGTGCAGATGGTGAACCGTCCAAGCTACGACACCTCCATTTGTCTGGCTTCCCCCTACCGCATGAACAAGGAGGAGCGGGCAGAGTTTGAAAAGCTCATGGCCCGTATCTGTCCCGAGGACTTCAACGGGGACGGGGAAAAGCTTCTCAACATCGTGGAGTATCAGATCTTCTCGGAGGAGGAATTCGAGTCCGAGGCTCAGCGGTACGAGGAAATGACCAATGAGGAGGGTGAGGGGGATCAGTTCCAGATCAACCGCAAGTTCAACTCCGACGAGTACAAGAACTTCAACAACTTCACCATGACGGGGGAGACCTCGGTCTATATCCTCAGCCCTTACCTCTACGAAATGCTCTGCAACGCCGAGCGACTGAAGCCCCTCTCGGAAGTCTACACCGACGGTACCCTCCCCGTGGGTGCTCTGTCCGATGGCTTCGGCATCGCCCTGAAGGATACCGACTTCTACAAGTACAATCCCGCCGCCCAGATCTACCCCGAAAACGCCATTCTCTGCCTCCATAAGCCCACCTTGGCGGGTCGGAGCAAGAACGAGGCCAAGTACGCCGAGGACGTGGCGTTCTTCAAGGCCATCGCGGATTTTGAGGTGCAGGAATGAATCGGGAGTTTATTCTCATTCCGCTGATTCTTTAGATGATCCTGATTCTCGTCACCGCAGTTTTTGAGGAGAACCATTCCAAGCGGATGCCGCCTGATAAGCTTCGTTTTCCCCGCGTTTTTGGAGTCATGGGAATCGGAATCCCCTTCCTATGCGGTTGGTTCATATCCGAAATGCTCCGCGCCGATGATTGGGAAGAAGCCAAACTTCTGTATCTCTTGCTTCTCATCCCGTTTTTTGTCCTGTTTGGCCTGATTGGCGTATTGTTGTTTCTCCACTCTCTCAACTGGGGCATCGACATCAAGGAAGACCGCATCGTGTATCGGAATGTGTTCCGCCGCACACGGACGATCTACTTCACCGAGATCACCATGATTCAGCATCGGGAGCCGCGATATGGGAACAAGAACAGGGGACACTACTCTCGTGCATTTGATTGGAAGGATTGGATCATGGGGTTGGTATTCTCGAAGAAGATCAGTTCCTACCGCATCTACATAGGCAAAAAATCCATAACAGTAGATTCCGTCGTCTACAACTACGACGGCTCTGTGTCCCGCATCCTCAAGGCCATGAAAAAGCAAGGCATCCAATGCCCCGTGACCACCAAGAAAACTCTGTTCGGTTGACCCCGACAAAACTCCCGAAAAGGAAACTAATCCATGAAATCCAAATTCACCGCCACCGCCCTGCTCTTCACCACCGCCATCATCTGGGGCTTCGCCTTTGTGGCTCAGGTGCTGGGGAGCGACCATGTGGAGCCCTTCACCTTCAACGGCATCCGCTTCATGCTGGGCTCCGTCTCCCTCATCCCCGTCTACTGCCTCTTTGAAAAGGAGAACGGCCTGACCCCTCTTGAAAGGAAGAAACGCCACAAGCACACCGCCCTGGGCGCGCTCTGCGGCGGTCTCTGCCTCTTCATTGCCGCGGGACTTCAGCAGTTCGGCGCGACTCTGACCCGCGACCCCGGCAAGGCGGGCTTCATTACCGGGCTGTACACCGTCTTGACTCCTGTGTTCTACTTCCTCATCTTCCGCAAGAAATCGGGCTGGAACGTCTGGCTGGGCTGTGTCCTCGCTACGGTGGGGCTCTACCTCCTCTGCCTGCGCCCCGGGGAGGCCTTCTCCTTCGGTATCGGGGAGCTGGTCATCCTCATCGGCGCCTTCTTCTGGGCGGGTCACATCCTCCTGGTGGATCAATTCATCGACCACGTATTCCCCCTGCGCTTCTCCTCCTGGCAGTTCTTTGTCAGCGGTGGGCTGGGACTCATCGCGGCGGTGATCTTCGAGGATATCACCTGGAGCGGCGTGTGGAACGCCAAGTGGGCCATCCTCTTCTGCGGACTGCTGTCGGTGGGCGTGGCCTATACCCTGCAGGTGCTGGCGCAGAAGCGCTCCGATCCCACCTATGCCGCCATCATCTTCTCCACCGAATCCGTCTTCGCGGCTATCGGCGGCATCCTTTGGAACCTCGCCACCCCCGCACACCTCCACGTGGATCAGGAGATTTTGCCCATCGGGTATGTGGGGTGCCTCGTCATCTTCGCCGGTATCGTCCTGTCACAGCTGACCCTCACAAAAAAGAAGCAGGCGTGAAGCCTTGCCCGAAAGGAGCCCTCCATGCAGGATCTGATCCCCACCCAAGCCCTCCATTTCATCGGCAACGGCCGCGTGGCCATGGCCGGTGAGGGCGCGGATATTGTCCAATTGTTCGCCCCCTGCTACTCCCTACCGAGTGTTCTGACCCTCCGCCTCACCGACCCTGCAATTACCGCGCAAAGCTACCGCATCGGCGGCTCGGCGGGCTATGTCACCAAGCTTACCCGAAACGGCGAACCCGTGGGAGAGATCACCGACTACACCC
>JAZOOM010000322.1:0-4752 GCA_045655025.1 Eubacteriales bacterium
GACGTTGTCAAATTCCATGGTCTGGGATCTCGTAGTAAAGGCGATCTGAGAGCCGGCGGAATTGACGCGGGTGTTCTCCACGGTCAGAACCTCCTTGCCCTCGGCGTTGCAGAGCACCACCTTGCCGTAGTATTCCTGTCCCGTGCCGTCGCTCTCGTAGACCACGCCGGGATCATACAGCTTGGCGGAGCACATGAGGACGTCGTTGAAGTAGATGGACAGGGTCTCGCCGTCATCCACGGCGCGGAGCTTGAACCAGCCGTCAGCGCCGGGCTGGAATTTGCCGCCGTAGGGGAATTTATAGGAGGCGGAGGCCACGCCCAGACCGTCCTCGGCGTAGCGCTTGACGCGGACGGTGATGGCGTTGGGTTCGGGATACAGACCGATACCCGAGCCTGCGGTGGAGGAGCCACCGTACTTTTTACCGCCGTTCTCGGCGTACCAGTCCCACTCATAGTAGGGGAAATACTGATCGACGTTGAAGTTCGCGGGGTTCTTGGGGGCATAGGCACCGGGCATCTCACCGCGGAGGTAGACCGCGCTGTTTCCGTAGTCCACCATGTGCATGTCCGCGGAGAATTCGTAGGAGCCCTCCACGTCGTTCCACGTGCGGAGGTCGGTGTAGCCCTGCAGACGGAGGAAGTTACCGTCCGTTCCCTTCGTGATCTGGCAGGAGGAGGCAGAGGTGCCGCCCACCATCTGGAACTGCTCGGCCATGGGGGTATCCTTTACGCTCTTGCCCGCCTGATAATCGTCGATGCTGTACAGCACGTCGACCTTGATATCCTCGACCTTGATGTTCATATCCGCGTCGGGCTGAGCCACGACCGAGCCGTTGGCGGTGGTCTTGCCTGCGTCGGAGGTCAGAACCGTCTTGGCCACGGGCTTGGTGGTGTAGTCCTCGCAGATGTAGAGGAAGCCGAAGCGGTTATCGGGAGCGGTATCGCCCAGATCCATAAAGGCCATGGGATCGCCGTTATCCACCGAATTATCCGCCCACTTGAAGATCATCTTATCCACCTTACCGCTGACACCCAGCAGCTCCTTGGAGAGGCGAAGCGTCATGTACGCGCCCTCGGTGTAGTAATAGGCGCCGCCCACCACCTCGGACTCGAAGGTGCCGTCCTTGAACTTCTCCACGGTGACCACGAAGGAGTCGCGGTCGCGGTTGAGGATATAGTCGTAGCCCTCCCAGCCCGTGGCGTTGTCGCCGTCCACGTTGATGTAGAGGTTCATCCACTCGGTGTTGTTGTCAATGATGAGGTCGTGGGTGGTCTTGACCAGGAAGTAGAGGTTGTCCTCGTCCTGGGACACCTTGGCGTACTCGAAATCGTTACGGCCGGTGTTGTTGATATAGCGGAAGTCGGCGTCGTAGGAAATGGTGTTGCGGTGCTCAATATCGTAGACCGAATCCATGTAGGTCATCTCGATGGCATCCCACTCGGACAGATCGTAGATGTTCAGAGAGGTCTGGTGGTCAGCCGCGGGGGTGGCGGCGATACCCTTGTACTGACGGATGTAGTCCACCATCTGGTAGTAGTAGTTATCACCGATACCGTAGCCGTCCTGATTGCGCATGGGCTCGCCGTCGCGGGAGAACTCGCAGTTGAACTGATCCACGTAGTACCACTTGGCGGTGGTACCGGCCATATTCTGATCGGTATCCGCATGGAAGCAACCGGCGATCCACTCGTTCCAGCCCGTGATCATCATGACGAAGGGCTGATCGTCCTTGACCTTCTTGTCGACGAGGTAGGTCACGGCGTTGAATTGGGACTCAAAGCCCAGACCCAGCTTTGCCTGCTCCACCGAAGAGAACTCCATATCCCCCTTACCGTTGAAGGGCTGACGGCCGTTGACGAAGCTGCGGCCCTTGCCGGAGGTGGGATGGTGACCCATCGCCACGCCCAGCGCCTCGTAATTGCCCTTGGCGTCACGTCCCCAGCCGCCGTTCTGAAGCTCCACGCGGCGGGAGGAGCTGGGACTGTAAATATACTCCTGCAGCCAAGGCCAGTAATTATCCTTATCGACCCAAGCCCAGCTTCCGCGGACGGTGAACTTCTCGTCCACGAGCTTCTTGATGTCTCCCGAAAGACCGGAGTAGTTACCGAAGGTCAGGGGCTTGCCCTCCCACTCGAAGAACAGCTCCTTATACTTGTCCCAGTTTGCCTCGGAGTAGACCGAGGTGAACAGGGTCTTCATATTGGACTGGAAGGTGGCGGGGGTATCGCCGTTGAAGAAGACGATCTGGGGGGTGTCGATGCCCTCGCGGCGCATTTCCAGCCAGGTGTCAAAGAGGGCGGTATGGCCGGGGACGAAGACCTCGTCGTTGGAGACGTCCAGATAGATGAAGTCCACGCCGGCCTGCTCCAGCATGTAAGCGTGCTTGCGGTAGACCCAGGTATCGGTGTTGCGGTAGTAGCCGAAGTAGGGCTCTGCCCAGTAGGCCTCGCCGCCGTGATCCGTGATGTACTGAATGGTGTCCTTGGCGCCCATCTCCAGATAGAGCTTGGTGTTATCCTGCACGTGCACGCCCGCGCCGACCCAGCAGAGGAAGTAGAACAGACCCACGTAGCGGTTTTCCTTGGGGTCGCCTGCCTTGGCGTTGTCGGCAACCGTACGGTCGAGATCGTCGGTAGCTGTCCATGTGGAGTAATCAATGGTGCGGATGCTCTCGGCGGTGGGGATCTCCCACTTCTCTTCCACGTTGGTGAAGACCACGTTATCCACAGAGCCCGAGATATCGTCCATGTGCAGGGAGAAGTAGCCCGTAGGGTACAGCTCGCACTCATTGGTCTCGGCCTTGACCGCGCCGCTTCCGTCGCAGATGGCGAGATAGCCCTCTTCGGTGTACTTGACCGATGCGATCACCGTCTCCCCGGCGGTCAGGGTCAGGGTATCCAGACCGTCGTGGAGGGTAATCTTCTTGGCCTCGGCCAGAGAAACGGGCATGGGAACGGTAGCCTCCAAGCCGCACTCGGGCTCGTAGATCCGCATGGAGTCAGAGCCGTCGAAGGTGAACCAGATGCCGCGCTTGGTGTTATCGGCGGCGGCACGGGAGGTGCGGACGCCAAGGTACACGGTGCCGCCCGTCAGCTTCAGATCAAAGGAGAGGTAACCGTGCTCCAGACCGTATTCGTCTCCCAGGCAAACGGCAGAGCCGAAGATGAAATCCTTGCCCTCCTGGGTGGTCATGGCTCCGTCCACGATCTGTCCCGCGGAACGTCCCATGGCGATGGCGGAATCGCTGGCGTAGTAGTTCATGCGATCCATGGAGAAATCGTAGCTGCGGGTGACCACGGTACGCTTGGAAAAGTCGTAGTCATAGCCGCCCTTATGCTCCGTGATAGGGGTTCCGTTATACGAGGAGGGGGCTGCGGCTGTGACCGTTACGGGGACGGTAACGGCAGAGCCCGCCAGCATGAGAGCCGCCAGCACGGCGGCGGCGATACGCTTGTATAGTTTCATGGTTTGCTCCTTGCGGTGGATTTGCAATAGTGCTCCACCATAACATATGATTTTTTGAAAGTTCTTGAGGAGGTGGGCTTGGAAAAACTTGCACCCGGCGAAGCGGGGAGGCTTTCAAGAAGCTTCTCCCCCGGTGCTCTTACAGATCAAACAGCACCGCGCCGAAGTAGGTCACGGTATCCTGCCCGTTGATGTACTTCATCCCCGCGGCGGGAGCGAGCCTCGACACGTTGACGCCGTAGGTCTCCAGAGAGGCCACGGCCAGGTCGGGGTGACGGCAAGGCTCATTCGTGCGCTTGGCACAGACCTCGCACATACGGCATCCGCCCGCGCCCAGATGCAGGACACGGGAGAGCTTCTCGGCGTTCAGCTTTTCCCGAAGCTGAATCATGAGCTTGTTGTGGGCAACGCCCGCGTCCATCATGCCCTCGAAGTCGTAGCTGTCCTCCAGCTCGGTGACGGTCTGGTAGACCAGCACGAAGGAGTAGGTGCGAAGCTGTGCCATGAGGTCGTGGATGTCCCCCGCGTCGGGAGGACACATCCAGTTGCGGCCGTAGTTGCCGCAGGCGTTGGCGGCGCACATGTCACGGAAGGCGGCGTTGGTCTCGACGCTCTCCACGGGGATCACGGTAGCCTTGTAAGCGCCCAGAGACAGGGCGATGCCCGCAAGCTTGTCAAACAGCTCCTTATTTTCCATAGTATTCCTCCACGGTTGCAAAAAACGCATCCAGATTCTCCCACGGGGTGGCGGGGGGAATGTCGCAACCCGAGGAGATCACGAAGTTGGGGTAAGAGCAGCACTTGCTCATGACCGCGAGGGTGGCCTCCCGCACGGTCTCGGGAGTGCCCTGACGGAGCACGCCCGCAGGGTCTACGTTGCCCATGACCACGGTATCGGCGGGCATCTTCTGCATCATGTCGGCCATGTCGATGGAGTTGCCGAAGTGGTAGGCATCGGCGCCCGTGGAGAGGATGGATTCGGTCATACGGAGGACGTTGTCGCCACAGTTGTGGTAGACCACGATGAAGCTGTCGTCCTGCACGGCCTCCACGATCTGTTTGACGTAGGGGGAGGAGAACTCCTCCTCCAGCGCAGGGGAGAGAAGTCCCGCCACGGGCTCGGCCATCATGATACCGTTGGCACCGGCGGCCTTGTAGGCCTTCGCGTACTCAATGAGGAAGGCGGTGCATTTTTCCAGCACGGTATGCACCATATCGGGGTCGTCGTAGCAGTCCATCATGATCTCGGTGACGTCCAAGAGACGGGCGGCCAGGGAGATGGGG
>JAZOOM010000323.1:0-9312 GCA_045655025.1 Eubacteriales bacterium
TAACGGGGGCGGCAGGGCACTGCATGCCGAGCAAGCTCGGCGGCACCCGCCAAGAACCTTTTGCAAAAGGTTCTTGGATCTCCAAAAATCTTTAAATAAGCATATTTATCAATATATTTTTGGAAGTTTTTGGAGGTCTGAGAACCTTTTTTTCAAAAAGGTTCTAAGCCGCCGGAGGCCGCTCCCCCAACGCACCGACAAACCCAAATTTGAACAACACTTCAAACCCAAAAACCGCGCCTCTGCCGTAATGACAGGGGCGCGGTTATTTTATGTTGTGAAAGATTTATCTCTCTTTCCGCAAGACCACGGCGGTCTGACTTGCCATGTCCGCGATGCTTCGTCCGCGATTGACCAGGATGACGACGAACTCGGGGAGGATCAGCCAGAAGAATATGCCGCGCAGGATCAGCTTACCGAAGGCGGGGCACTTACCCGTTTGCAGGTCGCGGACATGGATGCCGCAGATGAGCTTGCCGAGGCTGGCACCGCCGAACACACAGTCCCGCAGAAGGGGCATGGCGAGCATCCAGACAACCCCGAGCAGGAAGGGGATTCCCTTGAACATCTGTAGGCTGGGGGAGATCAGGTAGGAAAAATCGAAGGAGGGCCCCGATGTCAGCAGGAGCATACCCACGATGAAAATGAGATTCCAGTCGATCAGACCTGCGATGATGCGGCGAATGACGATCTTTTTGTTCATGAAATTTACCTCCTTGCAGGGTTTTCCTAATTATAGCATATTATTTACATGTTGTCAAGTGATTGCCACAAAAAAACAGTTGATTGCTTCACTGTGAAGAAATACCCCGCCCAAACGGACGGGGTATCGGTATAACCGTTAAACCTTGGGAAGCTTATCCGCAAAGACCACCGTCATGATGCCGCCGCGGCGGTCATCCTCGGGGAGGGTGAGGACACCGTGATCCAGCATCCAGCGGTAGAAGTACATATACAGAGAATCTCCGTAGCCGTTGTCACACGCACGGATGTAGGATTGAATGTGGGGCGGGTAGAGGCCGCATTTGATGTCAAGAATCTTTTTTGCATAATCCCTATATATGGCGTTGACGGCTTGCATATCCGCGCCGGCATACATATCGAGTCCCCAACATCTGCAAACGGGAACATTGACAGAAATGCCGCTATCGCGCTTCACGATCAGACCGCGATCATACAAGCGTTGATACTTGCTGACATTGGCCTGTGTCTCGGGAAGTTGACCTGTGATGTATTCGTAGAGTGCCTCGTAATCGGTGCTCTTGTTATCTCCCCACCCATCGGGGCGGGAATCATACCCGGTGCTCATCTGGCAAGCAAAGAGATTGTATGTCTCGGATCCACGGATCATCATGCCGCACGCCCAGTAAAGAGAGCCGTCGTAGCTGACGCTATATCCGTCATCGATATAGGCAAGGGCAACGTAGTCACCGCCGTCGGGGCGTTTGATGCGGAGTTGCGTAGCCGGTTCTTTGGGATTGGGATTTTGGCTGTCTACCGTTTCCCAGAAGGACATATCGCCCATCATAAATCCGCTCCACCGCCAAAGATTTATATCTTCGTCGGGAACGTAAATGTCCTGCTTGTGCTCCTCATAGAAGCGGTCCAGATTGGATGTCCATACGGGTGCCAAAAGCTCGCACAAGCGTGCGGCGGTCTCGGTCTTCAGCGCATGGATGGCTTCATCGGTCTCCTTTGTTCCGCGGTGAATCATCATGTCTGTGCGGAGCTTTCCCCCATCCACACGGGACATATAGCCGTATTCCTCCAAATGGGCAATAATATCGGCCATAAAGACCGGAGTGATACCCAGTTCTTCTGCAATCTCCTCCTCAGTTTTGGGTGTCCAGTAGGCGGCATAGGCAATGTTTTGTGCCAGCATCGTGTTCAAATGGCTGGCGGTATCTCCTGTGCTGCCGCAGTAACCGCTGTGTCCCATACTACAAAACCGAATGGGATTGACTCCCAGTGTACCTGTATTTCTTTCCATATTCATACCCTCCTTGATGGTTTTTCGTGCATCGTACAGATGCCATTTCACCGTCCCCACGGGAATGTCCATGCTCTCGGAGATGGCCTTCACCGTTTGCCCGCCGTAGTAGTGGGCGACCACGATTTTTCGCTGGGTTTCACCCAGATAGGCGATCTCCCGCCGCAGACGCTTGAGGCTGTCCTCATGGGCGGCGCGCTCTGCCCGTTCGGCATCCTCGGTGTCGATCAGCGCGGTGGGTATCCTCGCCCCCGTTTGGTCGGTCTGCTCCATCACCTCGTCCACCGACACCCCGCCGCGATCCCGCGCCCTTCGTTTCTTCTCTGCCCAACGGGCAAACACGTAGGAGGAAATGCGCCAAATGTAGGCGTTGACGTTGTGGATCTCTCCGTCGCGGAGCAGAGACAGATAGACCTCGTAGGTGATATCCGAGGCCAGCTCCTCGGCCTCGTAGGAGTCACCCGTCTTGGACAGGGCAAAACCATAGATTTTCTGAAGGTATTCGGTTAGGATGCGGTCGGCGTTCTGCTTGTCCATGGCGGCTCCCTTCGGGTTTGTGGGGTTGTGTCATCTATATAAGTGGGGGGGGACAGGGGAAAGGTTGGCGGTTTTATGGAAAAAATATAGATTTTATGAGAAATCCCCCGCCCAAAACGGACGGGGGATCATTCATTTGCGCTTGCTTACAATATAATGAATGTAATTCTCCAGCTCCTTCATTTCCTCCTCCGAGAAGGTGGCGATGACCGCCAAAAGATAGGAGGGGAGCAGGGAAGCCTCGGCGGGGGAGGGGGTTCCCAAAAGATAATCTATGGAAACACCAAAAAACTCCGCAATTTGGGGAAGGTATTTCATATAGGAATCGTTACTGCCGCCCTTCCAATTGGTGTAGGCCTGTGCTTTCAACCCGAGATGTTCACAAAGTGCCTTTTGTTGTAGGCCTCGCTCTTTTAATAATGCAGTAATTCTGTTCAATACAGACATATTTTCATCTTTCATATTGGGCACTCCTACGAAAATAAACAAAATGGGTAACGGGCGTTGACAATATTCAAAATAAGTGATATAATGTGTTCAGTAAACAAAGGAGGTACACACCATGGACAACATCCTCGAAAAACTTTGGTACGGCAATATTGCCCCGTGGGAGCACAGCACCCGCAACGACAGAGAATACAAGGAGCTGGCCGCACTCCTGTGCCGTAACCGAGATCGCCTCACAGAGGGGCTGACCGAGGCGCAGAAGGAGCTTTTGGAAAAGTACGACGACTGCCAAAATGAACTGGGTGCCAAGACCGAACGGAACGCCTTTATACAGGGCTTCTGTCTCGGTATGCGGCTCCTTGCGGCGGCAACCTATACGCAAACGGGGGAGTGATACCCCCGTTTTTCGCGTATAAAGAAGGGAATTACTTCAGCATCCCGGTCAGAGTAGCCTCGGCAGAAGCCAGAGCCTCACCGATCTTGGAGGCATCCTGACCGCCTGCCATGGCGTTGTCGGGACGGCCACCACCCTTACCGCCGGTCACAGCGGCAACGGCACCAACCAGCTTGCCGGCGTGTGCGCCGTGAGCCACGGCATCCTTACCGGCGGCGGCGACAAAGTTCAGCTTGCCACCGGCGGTGACAGCCAGAACGATGACGGCATCGGGGTTCTTGTCCTTGATCTGATCGTTCATAGTGCGGGCCACGTCTGCGGTCACACCCTCCAGATTGGCGGTGATGAGACGGACAGAGCCAACGGCGACGGCACCCTTCACCAGATCGTCCACGCGGGAAGCGGCGATCTTGCCGTTGAGGGCATCGATCTCCTTGTGAGCGGCGGAAAGCTCGCCCTGGAGCTGGGTAGCCTTGGCGGCGATGTCGGCGGGGTTGTTGACCTTCAGCTTCTCGGCGGTGGCGTGGATGAGGGCATCCTTCTGACCCAGCAGAGCCAGCACACCGGTACCGGTGACAGCCTCGATACGGCGCACGCCTGCGGCCACGGAGGACTCGGAGACGATCTTGAAGAGACCAATCTTACCTGTGTTGTCCACGTGAGTACCGCCGCACAGCTCGATGGAACTACTACCCATACGAACCACACGGACGGTCTTACCGTACTTCTCACCGAACAGAGCCATAGCGCCCAGAGCCTTGGCCTCGTCGATGCCCATCTCGGTCATGGAGCCCTCGCCCGCGGACAGGATCTCGGTGTTGACGATGGTCTCCACCTTGGAAATCTCCTCGGCGGTCAGAGCGGCGAAGTGGGTGAAGTCGAAGCGGCAAACGGTGTCGGAAACGTAGGAGCCTGCCTGCTCAACGTGGGTGCCCAGCACGGTGCGGAGGGCGTTCTGGAGCAGGTGAGCGGCGGAGTGGTTGCGCATGATGGCCTCGCGGCGGAATGTCTCCACGGTGGGAATCACGGTGTCACCCACCTTGACGGTGCCCTCAACAACGTTAGCCAGATGAATGTAAACGCCGTCGGACTTTTGGGTGTCGTTGACGTACAGAGTCAGACCGTTGGCGGTGATGGTACCCTTGTCACCCACCTGACCACCGCCCTCGCCGTAGAAGGTGGTCTTGTCCAGGATCACGGTGACGTCGCCCTCGGAGACCTCGTTCACAGAGAGATCGTCCACGATCAGAGCGATGACCTTTGCCTCGGCGGTGAAGTTGTCGTAGCCCACGAACTCGGTCTTGGGCAGATCGGCCAGCAGAGTCTTGGAGGCGTTGCTCCAACCGCTGATGTTGGCGCGGGCAGCGCGGGCGCGCACCTTCTGCTCCTGCATCAGCTCCACGAAGCGGGCGTTATCATAGGTCATGCCGGCCTCTTCGATGATCTCGCGGGTGAGGTCAATGGGGAAACCGAAGGTATCGTACAGCTTGAAGGCATCCTCACCGCTGATCTCGGTCTTGCCCTCGGCGCGGGCGGTCTCGATGACGGTGTTCAGGATGGAGAGACCCGCGTCGATGGTGGCATCGAAGCGCTCCTCCTCCAGAGTCAGCACCTTGAGGATGTAGTCGGACTTCTCGGACAGCTCGGGGTATGCGCCGCAGTTCTGCTCCATGGCCACCTTGCACAGGTCGGTCAGGAAGGGATGGTCGATGCCCAAGAGCTTACCGTGACGGCAAGCGCGGCGGATGATGCGGCGAAGGACGTAGCCGCGGCCCTCGTTGGAGGGGATGACGCCGTCGGCGATCATGAACATAGCCGACTTGATGTGGTCGGTGCAGACGCGGATGGATACGTCGTTGGCCTTATCGGCGCCGTACTCCTTGCCCGCGATGGCGCTGACGGTGTCCAGGATCTTGCGGTTGGTGTCCACGAGGAACATATTGTCCACGTCCTGCATGACGCAGGCCAGACGCTCCAGACCCATACCGGTGTCGATGTTCTTCTGAGCCAGCTCGGTGTAGTTGCCCTGGCCGTCGTTGTTGAACTGGGAGAACACGTTGTTCCAGATCTCCATGAAGCGGTCGCAATCACAGCCGGGCTTACAGTCGGGAGAGCCGCAGCCGCGAGCCTCGCCGCGGTCGAAGTAGATCTCGGAGCAGGGGCCGCAGGGGCCGGAGCCATGCTCCCAGAAGTTGTCGGCCTTGCCCAGACGGACGATGCGCTCGGCAGGAACGCCGACCACGTCAGCCCACAGGTGGTAGGCCTCCTCGTCCTTCTCATAGATGGAGGGCCAGAGGAGGTTCTCGGGGATCTCCAGAGTCACGGTGAGGAACTCCCAAGCCCACGGAATGGCCTCGTTCTTGAAGTAGTCGCCGAAGGAGAAGTTACCCAGCATCTCGAAGAAGGTGCCGTGGCGGGCGGTGTGACCCACGCGCTCCAGATCGGGGGTACGGATGCACTTCTGGCAGGTGCAGACGCGGTTGCGGGGAGGGATCTCCTCACCCGTGAAGAACTTCTTCATGGGCGCCATACCCGAGTTGATGAGCAGGAGGGAAGGGTCATTGATGGGTACCAAGGGGTAGGAGGGGAGACGAAGATGGTTCTTCGACTCAAAGAATGCGAGATACTTCTCGCGCAGATCGTTCAGGGATGTCCACTGCATAATGGTTTGCCTTTCTTTTTTATGTGAGTTAATTTGTTTTTACATTCACGCTCTCCCAAGGGAAGAGTCATTGATAACTTTTTTGAAAGTTTTTGGAAAGTCTTGAAAACCTTTTTGCAAAAAGGTTTTCAAGCGGGATCCAAGGGCAGAGCCCTTGGCGGGGTTTGGGGCAGAGCCCCAAATCGCTCTTTAACTCTCGTACAACGCCGCTCCGATAACCGTCCCGAAGCTGGAGTTCTCGGGGATGATGAAGCGCACCCCGAAATGGGAGGCCAGCCCCTCAAAGACCTTGCGGATGGGGGCGATGGTGGTGAGGTTGCCCGTCAGCACGATGTCGGAGACACCCTTGCTCCGCGCGGCGAAGATGGCCATCATGAAGATGGTCTCGGCCACCATGTTGGCGATGCCCAGAGCGATGTCGTGGCTGTCGGCCAAGTCGCTCAAATTGCCGAAGTTGGAGGCGGTGAGGTTGATGCTCATTTCGGGGAACTGCCCCTGCTGGGTGATGTCCTTGATGGTGAGGTCGATCTTGGAAAGATCCCCGCCCTCGCAGAGCTGTTCAATATGGGCGATGGTGTCCACGCCCAGCATCTTCTTGGTCAGACCCAGAAGTGTACCGCCGCCCACGCCCGTACCGCCCAGATAGTCAATGGCGGTGGTGCCGTCGGGGGCTTTTTTGGCGTGTACCAAGGCCGTACCCGTGCCCATGCTGACGATGATCGCCTCGTCCAGACCCGAGAGGTAGAGACCTCCCAGACCCACTCCCGAGAACTCGGGAACAGACCGACATTCCAGATTGTAGATGGGGCCCGACAGGTAGGAGGAGCCCACGCCCGTGGTCATGATCCGCTTGATATCCGAGAGAGCCAGACCGTTTTCAGAGGTGTACCGACCCAGCGCGCCGTAGATGGAGGTGATGGGGTCGGTCGCTCGTACAAAGAGGGGAGGCATCAGGGCGCGACTGCCGTCGGGATTCAGACGGAAGCCCACGATTTTGGTGGTACTGCCCCCCACGTCAATGCCCAAAACCACCGAGCCGCTTGTATGTAGGTTCTCTGCCATGACAAAAGAATTCCTTTCCATGAAACAGGCGTGAAATGCCCAAACCTGTCCATTATTCATACAGATAAAATATTATACCACACTCTTGCAAAAAAATCAAGAATATGGTATACTAATATCAGCAAATTTTTTGGATTTTTTTGTACTTTTGTGCGTAAAACATCATCTTACTGTATAAGGAGGCGTTCCCATGTCCAAGTCCATCTCCGAAATCGACCAAAATTTAGCCGTTGAGACGGTTGCGAACCTCCCCATCGTGTTCCGCAACGCCACGGAGGAGCCCTTCGCCGTGTACGGTCTTTGCGACCCCTGTAACGGAAAGCCCTACCACCGCATTCCCGACGAGGTGGCCGCCGCCACCAACGACGGCGTGAGGTGGCTCAACTACCACACCTCGGGCGGCCGCGTCCGCTTCAAAACCAACTCCCCCCATTTGGCCGTGAAGGTCAAGCTCTCGGGGGTGGGCCTCATGCCCCACATGACGCTGGTGGGCACGGCGGGGCTGGACGTATACCTCGGCGGCTACGAGGGCTACCTGGGTAATTACCCGGGGGGCTATCGCTACCACGCCTCCTGCATGACCGAGGGTGGAAACGACGCCGCCATCAAAATGACCGAGAACAAGGGCTACACCAACATGGTGTGGCTTCCCCCCGAGGGGATGAAGGACGTCCTCCTCAACCTCCCCCTCTACGGCGGCATCGACGAGCTGTGGATCGGTCTTTCTCCCGACGCTGCGGTAGAGGTCGCCGATCCCTACCGAGACCTGCTCCCCACGGTCTACTACGGCTCCTCCATTACCCAAGGCGGATGCGCGTCCAGACCCGGCAACAACTATCCCAATATCCTCTCCCGCAAGTACGGCGTGGACTTCCGCAACCTCGGCTTCTCGGGCAGTGCCCGCGGCGAGCAGGCCATATCCGACTACATCGCAAGCCAGCCCATGTCGGCCTTCGTCTATGCCTACGACCACAACGCCCCCACGGCAGAGCATCTGGCCGCTACCCACGAGCCTATGTATTTGAATATCCGCGCCACCCACCCCGATATCCCCGTCATCTTCATCACCCGCCCCGGCTTCCGCTACAACCCTGACGAGGTGGCCCGCCGCGAGGTGGTCAAGACCACCTATGAGAACGCCCGAGCAAGGGGCGAGAAGGTCTACTTCGTGGACGGCGAGACTATCTTCGGCATCTTCGGCGGGGACGGCGGAAGCGTGGACGGATGCCACCCCAATGATCTGGGCTTTGCCTGCGTGGCGGCGGCTCTTGACCCGATTTTTGCCGAAATCTACGGAGAAAAGTAATATCAAGTAGAAATATCAACAAAAAGTTAATACAAAATCGAAAGGAAACCGCGTTTTTGCGGGCAAATGACCATGAATCATCAGAATCCCCCCATTCAAATTCTCAAGGATAAAGAGCTGTACGTCTTCGACATGGACGGCACCATCTACCTCGGCAAGATCGTTTTCGACTTCGCCATCCGCTTCATTGAGAACCTCCGCGCGGCAGGGAAGCGCGTCCTGTTCTTCACCAACAACGCCTCCCGCTCCACCGACGTGTATCTCGAAAAGCTCACCCGTCTGGGCTTCTCCCCCACCGCCGAGGAGATCATGTCCTCCGCCGACGTGACGGTGGCCTACCTCAATACCTACCACAAGGATCAGACCGTCTACCTTGTGGGCACAAAGCAGCTGGAGTCCCAGTTCCGCGCGGGGGGCATCAAGCTCGCCACGGGCAAGGAGGACACCGTGGACGTGGTGGTGTCCAGCTTTGATACCGAGCTGACCTATGAGAAGCTGGACGACGGCTGCCGTCTCATCCGCAATGGCGCTACCTACCTCTGCACCCACCCCGACTTCAACTGCCCCACCGACACGGGCTTCATGCCCGACAGCGGTGCCATCGCCGCCCTCATCACTGCCTCCACGAATGTCACCCCTCGCTACCTCGGTAAGCCCTACCCTGAGGTGGTGGAGATGATCGAGCGGGTCACGGGGATCGCACGGGAGAAGACCTGCATCTTCGGTGACCGCCTCTATACCGACATTGCTCTGGGTGCCAAGAACGGCGTGACCTCCATCCTCGTGCTGACGGGAGAGGGAACCTATGAGGAGGCCATGGAGCTACACGAGGGGGAGAAGCCTGCGTTTATTTTTCCGTCGCTGAAGGAAGTGGATGAGGCGGTTTTCGGGTGAGCAGAGACCATTATTTTTTA
>JAZOOM010000324.1:0-11184 GCA_045655025.1 Eubacteriales bacterium
CAACACCGCTCTGTGCGGTCTGAGACTCTACCGTGAGGGTGTCCGCACCACCGATTTTGAATTAGTCCCCGTCTACCTCCGCCCCTCCCAGGCCGAGCGGATGCGGAACGAAAAACTGAAAAACGAAAATCACTGATCTGATCGGAGGATATACCTATGGAAATCAAGAAGATCGTTATGGGCTCGGATCATGCGGGCTACAATCTCAAGCTGAAGGTCAAGGCTCATCTGGAATCCCGTGGCTTTGAGGTCATGGACGTGGGCACAAACTCCCCCGAGTCCTGCAACTACACCATTTACGCCCACGCTCTCTGCGAGGCCATTCAGAACGGCGAGGCTCCCCTGGGCATACTGGTCTGCGGTACGGGCATTGGTATGTCCATGGCCGCCAACAAGCATAAGGGCATCCGCGCTGCCTGCTGTGAGAACACCTTCTCCGCCCGCATGACCCGTATGCATAACAATGCCAACGTGCTTTGCTTCGGCGAGCGCGTCATCGGCTACGGTCTGGCCTGCGACATCGTGGATCAGTTCGTAGACACCGAGTTTGAGGGCGGCCGCCATCAGGCTCGCGTGGACGATATTAACGCTTTGGACGAGGGTAAGTAAGATCCCCGCAAAATATCCCAAAGGAGGCCGCTCATGAGCGACACCAAAAAGACTCCCGTTACAACCAAAATTGCGGGCATTCTCCGCGCCGTGGCGGGAACTCCCGATCCCAAGAATTTCACCTCCGTGGTGGTCTGCGCCGCAGGTAGCTCCAGCCGCATGGAGACCCTTATGGGTGAACCCCGCAAGCAGTTTATCATGCTGGAGGGTATGCCCGTAGTGGCTCGCACGCTGCAAGCTTATGAAGCCGCCTCTACCATCCACGAGATCGTCGTGGTAGCCCGCGAGGACGAGCTTCACCTGTACGCTGATTTCAAGGACAAGTATGGTCTGACCAAGCTGACCAAGGTAGTTCCCGGCGGAATGACCCGTCAGGAATCCGCCCGTCTCGGCTCTGACGAGGTAGACGAGCGATGCAAATTCGTGGCTGTAGCCGATGCGGCACGGTGCCTCATCACCCCCGCCGAGATCGAGAAGGTCTGCCACGCCGCCTACCAATGGAACGCTGCATCGGCAGGCATCAAGGCCACCGACACCGTCAAGGTCTGCGATTCCTCCGCCTTTATTGAATCCACTCCCGACCGCAACTACGTCTGGATGGCACAGACTCCCCAGATCTTCGCGTTGAATCTCTACCGCGCCGCCGCCTACGTGGCCCGCGACGAGGGCTTTGCTACCACCGATGACAATCAGATGCTGGAGCACATCCGCGTCCCTGTAAAGATGGTCGCCTGCTCCCGCGAGAACATCAAGATCACCGAGCCCTCGGATATCGCCTTTGCCAAGGCCATTCTGGCTCTCCGCAAGGAAAGCGGCACGTCGGAGGAAGCGTAATGCGAATCGGACACGGATACGACGTACATCGTCTGGTAGAAGGACGGAAATGCATCATCGGCGGCGTGGATATTCCCTTTGAGAAAGGACTTCTCGGCCACTCGGATGCCGACGTGCTTCTCCATGCCGTCATGGACGCAGTGCTGGGAGCTATGGCCGCAGGAGATATCGGCAAGCTGTTCCCCGACAATGATCCCACCTACAAGGGCGCGGACAGCCTGGTGCTGACCCGCCGTGTGGCCGAGGTCATGACCGAGCGGGGATACCGTCTGGGAAATATCGACGCTACGGTCATCGCCCAAGCCCCCAAAATGGCCCCCCATATTCTCACCATGCGGGAAAATATTGCCGCCGCCTTTGGGGTTGATCCCGATCGCGTCAGCGTGAAGGCTACCACAGAGGAGCGGTTGGGCTTTACAGGCTCCGGTGAGGGCATCGCCGCCCACGCGGTGTGCCTGATCGAGTCCCTGTAAGTCACAGCGTAAACTCCGCGCAATTCCCCTTCACTCACCCACCGTTACGTGCTCCATATGGGAGCAGAAAGGAATTACCATGCTCTACATTGCTCCTTCCCTTTTGGCCGCTGATTTCTCCGATCTGCGGAACGAAGTCGCCCGCATGGAGGATGCCGGTGCCAACTACCTCCATCTCGACGTAATGGACGGACATTTCGTCCCCAACATTTCCTTTGGTGCGGGCGTGATCGGGTCTCTTCGCAAGCATACCGACCTGATCTTTGACGTACACCTCATGATCAGTGATCCCCTGCGCTACGTGGACAGCTTCATCAAGGCTGGTGCGGATATCATCACCTTCCATTACGAGGCAGTCAACAACCCCATGGCTGTTTTGAAGGCCATTAAGGAGAAGGAGATCCCCTGCGGCATCGCCATCTCCCCCCGTACTCCCGTGGAGGCGGCACTTCCCTTCGTGGGTGTGGCGGACATGATCCTGGTCATGACCGTGGAGCCCGGCTTTGGCGGACAATCCCTCATTCCCGAGTGCCTGGACAAAGCCAGAGTCCTCCGCAGACACGCCCTCAAGCTGGGTATCGATCTCAACATCGAGGTGGACGGCGGTATCGGTGCCGACAACGCCGCTTTCTGCACCGAGGCGGGAGCCAACGTGCTGGTGGCGGGTTCTTCCCTGTTCAAGACCAAAAAGCCCCGCACCGTTATGGCGGCTATGCGTGAGGCGGCTAAAGAGCATCCGTTTATCGGATAAAATCTTTGGAGTACATAGAAAAACCGTGCGAGTGAGCTTTCATTCGCACGGTTTTTGTTTTAAAAATCGGTGGTTCCCCGCTCGGCCATGAGGCGATCAAGGTCGGACGCGCTGACGGTGATCTCGGAGGACTCGTAATCCACAGTCTCGCCCTTCAAAAGCAGTTTATCCCCCTGAACCCGCGCGGTATGATCTCCCGCGAGAATGCCGTATGCCTTCGTGAGGCTGACGAACCGCATTTGCGCGGGATCCAAGGCGGCAAATTCGTAGGGCGCGCCCCAGTAGCACCCGTCGAAGATCAAGTACTTACCGAAGGTCTGAGCATGGGTGATGATAAAGGATTCCTTATCATGCAGAACATTTTCGGGGAAAAAGTCGCTGACCTCGGTGAGGGTCTCGGCGTCCAGCAGGGTAAAGCCGTACAGGGTCTTGGAAAAAAGGATACAGCGCCTTCCAGCCACCGTAACGGGAAAGAATTCCCAATGGGTACGCTCGACACCCTCGCACTCGTAGCGATAGCCGTTCTTTTCCAAAAGGATATGCGCTGACACGCGGTATTCATGGGCATGGTCATACTCACAAACAGTTACCGTGACGGCGGCGCCGCAGACCTCGCAGTGCTCCTGCTCGGCAGGCCTAAATTCGCGGTCATCCTTATACAAAGCCATATAGTCAAGCAATTTTTGTTCCATAGCTTACTTGTCCTCGGTAAATTCCTCCCCGTCCCGCACCCATGCGGTGCCATAGGGGGCGTTCAGGTACGGCTTGACCGCGCTGTCCATCTGACAGATGGTGGTCAGATCGAACACGCGGATATTGGCGGGATCGTTGACGTACTCATCGGTCTCGTCCCCCGCGAAGAAGCGCCACCCGCTATCGGGGAAATCGGAATGAGAGTCGGGCTCCTCGCGGTACATGTACCCCACCTTCATGCCGTCCACCGTTACGCGATTGGTGGCAAAGCACCCGCAGTTTTTTGCGGGTGCTTTGGTTTTTCTTTTGAAAAGATTCATACAGACTCCTATTCTTCATCCGAAACCGCCGTGACGGTACGGTACGTGAGCCCGAAAATTCCTTCGTACACTCTGACTGTAATATCATCCCCGACCTCCACGACCGAATCGTCATCCGCAAAGCAGCCGTAGTCGGGCATCTCTCCCATTTGGCTCTGCCCATTCGGGTCGATAAAGGTGACGGTGATCGTCCCACCCTTGGCATACTCGACCGACCTCGCGAAGGTCTCGTAGTTCGCTACGAGGGTGGGAGAGATTCGGTTCAGAGTTGTGTAGAGAATGATGGCCAACAAAACCGCCCCAAAGCCCTTAAGCAGGGCATAAGCCACCTTCCACGGGAAGGTGTTGTCCCTTGACCGAGCAGACAGCAGGATATCCGCCGTGCTGACCACACACCACAGGATGCATAGACAAGCCACGGAGATCATCCCGCCCACCGCAAAGCCGTAGATCAGGACGGCCGAGACCGTCAGAAGTAGCCAGACCGCCCACGAAAGGAGACGGCTGTCGGTCTTTACAAAGGCCTTGATCAGACGAAGCATGGGAGATCAGTTCTCGGAGAACTTGGTCTCGATCTCGTCGGGATAACGCACGTCAATGAAGGAGGTATAACCCTCTGCCTCCAGCTTCTGCTTCTGGAAGCCCACGTTTTTGTTCATCTTCTGCACCAGCACGATCTTCCCTGCCTCGCGCAGAGCATTGCACTTGCACTGAAGAGTGGCCACGTCGCCAGAGGTAAAGGCTTTGCCGTACAGCACGGCCACCTTCTCGCGGCTGCCCTCGGCCTTGAACTTCTTCTCCAGCAGAGCGCCGACGATGCGCTCAAAGCCGATGGAGAAGCCGCAGGCACAGGTGGGGGTGCCGGTGAAGTTGCCGATCATGTTATCATAACGGCCGCCGCCCGCGATGGAGGAGCCCTTGAAGTCCTCGGACTTGATCTCGAAAATGGTACCGGTGTAGTAGCCCATACCGCGGACCAGAGTGGGATCGAAGGAGAGGTTGAATCTGCCGCCGGACATGAGAGCCACGTTCTCGAAGATCTGACGGATGTTGTCGGCCACGCCGGGCTCCATGCAGTCACCGAAGGCCTCATCCACGTAGGTGAAGCGATCCTCGGCGGTCATAAAGCCGTGGAAAATGGTCATGTAGGTCTCCACGCACTCGGGAGCAAAGCCCTCGGCCAGCAACTCCTTTTGGACGCCCTCCTCGCCGATCTTGTCATACTTGTCCAGGATGATGAACACGTCGTTGTACTGCTCCTCGGCAAAGCCGGCCTTCTTGGCCATGCCCTTGAGGATGCGGCGGTCGTTGACCATGACGGTGTTGCCCTTCACGCCTACGCTGTCCAGGAACAGGGAGGTGACGTAGATCAGCTCAGACTCGGCGGAGTTGGAGGGATCGCCCAGAATGTCGATGTCGCACTGGGTGAACTGGCGGAAGCGGCCCTTCTGGGGACGGTCAGCGCGCCAGACAGAGCCCACCTGCAGAGACTTGAAGGGAGCGGGGAGCTGGCCGATATTGTTGGAGTAGTAGCGGGACAGAGGCACGGTCAGGTCGTAGCGCATACCCGAATCACAGAGATCATCGAAGGAGGCGGCCTCGATGGACTCGGTGAGCTTCTCACCGCGCTTGAGCACCTTGAAGATGAGCTTCTCATTCTCGCCGCCCTGCTTGCTGGTGAGGTTCTCAATGCGCTCCATGCAGGGGGTCTCGATCTGGGTGTAACCAAAAGAGGTGTAGAGATATTTCAGCTTGCCGAGGAGGTACTCGCGGATCTCCATCTCAGCGGGGAGAATGTCGCGCATACCCTTAACGGTTTCTTTGATGAACATGATGAATCTATTCCTTCCGTTATAAAAAAATCAATATCTTATTATAGCATATTTCCCCTTGTTTGTAAAGAGCTTTTTGCCAAAAAATGCGCTCCTCCCCGGGATTTCGGGAAGGAGCGTTGAAATTTTATTTAGAAGCGAAGAGCAGATCTCTCAGCCACGCGAAGGCGCGGAGCATGAAAGAGCCTTCAATGATATCATTCTGACCGAGGAGACCCAGAACAGCCCCCACAACAGCCGACAGGAGAATGGTCACCACAAGTCCGCTGACAAGACCGATAGCCAAGCCCAACAGCTTATCCGCCTTCTTGATGAAGGGGAGCTTGGCAAAGCGGCTGACCAGGAAGATCACCAACGTCAGCACCAGGAAGGACAGAACAAACAGAAGAATATAGCCCAGAACAGTGGCCACTACCTTGGAGATCCCATCGGCCACGGTGTGCGACCACTGATGTACCAGCTCGTCGATTTTGGCGGAGGGATCGAGATTCTCCAGATCCAGGTGTCCACGGAACATGTCGGGTATCTTCTCGACCAAAGCCTCCACCCCGCCCTCGGCAGTAGCGGTCACCTCGGCGGCGATATTCGAGAATTTCTTGAATACAGCCTCATAGATGGGAGGATTGATAAAGGTGTCGTCGAGCCATACGGCGAAAGACGCGCCGAACACAATGGTGATCACCACCGAAAGGATCAACCGCCCCAAACCGAGGATGGATTTCATGAAGCCCTTCAAAAGACCACGGATGGCAAAGAAGGCGAGGATGGCAAGCAGGATCACGTCAATAATGGGAAATTGCATGGTATAATGCTCCTTTCATAGATGTACGAAGATGTATGAATGAAACGCGTTTTTAGGATGGAGAAAAATTCTCCTTGTGAACACGGGCGGCATAAGCGGGTGTGCACACGAAAACCTCGTCTCCGCTGACAGGGAGAATGGCTAAGGTGTCACGGCTGATCGAAGTAACGGTCAAATCGTCCCCTCCCGAGGCCAAGCGGAATAGCTTTTCGCCGGAACGGATATATAGGACGTTTTCGCCAAAGGTTAAGCTGTCTGCTCCTCCGTTTTGCGTAATGGGATGCGTTTCATCCATATCCACGCTGTAGGATACCTTGGCGTTTCGGTCATAGACCGTTAAGGTGTAGACCTGCAGATCTCCGTCCGTCTTGGTAAGGATGGCTGCTCGGTTATTTCCGATAGAGGCCAACAGAGGCTCCCGATCCTCCAGCATAGATTCACCCTTAACGGTGGCATCGCTTCCCCAGATCATGACGCGATCCAGGAAAATCACGGCGAATCGATCGTCGGCCACAAAGCCGCAGGTGCTTCCGAAGCTTCCGCTGACGGTAGCGGAATTCTGACTGATACGGTTTTCTATGCGAATGACCGTCACCTTCGTCTCCCAGAGTCCGTTGACGGATTCCACCGAGACGACGCCCAATCGGTCTCCGCGGCTGTTCATGGAAAGCCCCGTAACGTAACCGTTCAAATGCAGGTTCGCCAGCTTTTCCATATTGCCATCGTAGAGGATCACCTCGGAGGTGTACTCGCGAGAACGGGTCACCACGGCGAAATGGCCGTTATTGCCTACGACGGCATCGTAAACGGGGAATTCCGTAAGTTCATGGTGTACACGAACAAAGGAATTGTAGACCGAAAAGGAATTTTCTCCCCGACCAAAGGTGAGACAGTATTTTTCCGAGGCACGGACACAGGGATCCGCGTAGGACACGTTGACCGACAGGGTCTGTCTCCCCGATCCGCTCATAGCCGTAACCACGTCACTTCCCGCCACAGCCACACCGCCTCGGAAAAGAGCGAACTCGGCATCGGCGGCGGAAATGGGATAGCTGATCTGATCGGCCATGGATTGAGCGGTCAACGTAGCGGCACCGATATCCTTGGCCAGATAGTATAGATTTTCGTATGTAATGAGGCGGTGATTGCTGACCATGGTCACGGTCACAAAGACCACCAGAACCATGTAGAGAACGATGCGGACAAAGCCCAGGCGTTCTGCCAAATTTTCATAGTAGGGGATGGAGGGGGCGGAGAAGTCAATGGGTGTCTCGGTCAGCGCGTCATCGGTTCTTTTGGAAAAGCTCTTGGCCTTTCCCAACGCGCTTCCGTAGATATGACGCAAGGTCTTTTTCAGCGTCTTGATGGGATGAAATTTAGCCATGGCAGTGGTAACCCTCCTTTTCGGGGTCGTTGTAGAAGACCCTGTTGAGGTAGAGACCGTCCGCAGGGGCAGTACGGCCGAAGGCGGAGCGATCCAAGGATGCCAGCCGCTCGGGAATGCTTTCGGGAGGGATCTTCCCTTCTGCCGCCTCCGCAAGGGTTCCCGTCATGATGCGAACCATGTTGTACAGGAATCCGTCGGCACGAACGCGGAAGGTTATGAGTTGGCCGCCCTCCACAGAACTGCGCTCCACCGATGCGGCCATCACGTGGCGAACGGTGGATTGCACCTTTGAGCCGGAGGCCATACAGGCGGCGAAATCCCGCTTCCCCACGAATCCCTCGGCGGCGATCCGCATGGCTTCAAAGCCCTTATCATCCACGGGTCGGGGATAATGCCACGCGCGGCTACGCTCAAAGGGATTACGGTCGGGGGTGTTCAAAATACGGTAAACGTATTCCTTGGAAGAGACTGAGTAGCGGGCGTGGAAATCCTCGGGCACCCACAACGCTTTGTAGGCCGCCACGCCGTCGGGAAGATGGATATTCAAGGCACGTGGGATACGGTCAAGAGGGATCGTGGCATGAAGCTGATCTGTCCCGCGGGCGGTAACAGTAGCGCAGAACATATTGGCATGAACGCCGCTGTCCGTCCGTGAACAGCCCGTAATATCGCAGGGATAGCCGAACAGGGCGGCCGTTCCCTCGTTCAAAGCCTGTTGGACGGAATAACCGTTCTTTTGCGCTTGGTATCCGCAAAAGCAAGAGCCGTCATAGCGGATATATAAAAGTAATTTCTCTGCCATAACAGCTCCTTTCCGTCAAGATCGCAGGGGATACACAGCACCAAGGGCTGTACAGGAATAGTATAGCACAAACCCACCCGAAAGTCAAGGGGAAACGGCATTTTGAACCAATGCCATTCCCCCCTTTTTGCGGATAAGCTTTGTCAAGAATTACCCGTTGATACCTTGCAGAATGTTAGAGGTGATGTGATCTACCCCCCAAGCCGCCAGCTCCTCGCCGCGGGCGGGATCGTCCACCGTCCAGCAGTTGATGACAAGCCCTGCCTTGTGCATGGTCTCTACACGCTCCTCGGTGAGGGCTGTGTGGAGGATGTCGATATCCAGCTTGTCGGCCACCAGCTTGGCGATAAGCTCGTCGGAGTTGTCCCCCGTGAGGAACTGGCAGGGCTGGTCGGGGAGGATGGCACGGACGTTCAAAAGATCCTCGTAGTGGAAGGAAATGAAGATCACGTGGTCGAGGTAATCGTAGCCCTTGATGATCTCAATGAAGGCGGCGGTCTCCTCGGGGGTAAAGACAGATTTCAGCTCCAGCACGCAGTATTTCTCGTACTTCTTGCAGATGGAGATGTAGTTCTCCAGACTGGGCAGGCGGAGGTCGTAGCGATCCTTAGTGCCGTCGGTGTCGTAGAGGACGATCTCACGGAGCAGCTCCCACGGGGTTGCCTCCATGGTAACGTTCACACCGCCCACGCGATTGGCGCGGCCGTCGTGGTTGACCACAAAATGGCCGTCGGAGGTGCGGTAGATGTCGGTCTCGATGCCGTAGTAGTTGCGGTTGCCCGCGGCCACGAAGGCGGAGGCGGGGTTCTCTCTCTCCAGCCCCGACAGGCCTCGGTGGGCAGTCACATGGGTGTTCTTGTTGTCGAACTTGATGGTATTCATGTCTTACACTCTTTTCTAATTATTCGTTTTCTGTATGATCAGCAATAAGTGATTCTAACGTAATGGGAAAGGACTCGTTGATAAAATTGACGGCCTTTATAAAATCCCACCGATTGCCGCCTTCGATGTAGTAGAGACAATTCTCATAATAGGCAACGTAATGAGAATGAAAGTAAGTATTGGATGATGATGCAAAATTCCATTCCTTTGATGTTTTCTTCCCTGTTACCTCATGAAAATACTCTATCGAGGTTGCAGTATCACGAAAAACATACGCATAAAGAATATATTCTTTACCATCGTATTCAATAACTTTCGTATAGCTTTCCAGTACGGAACAATCGCCCAAGTTCGGATCATCCGATGGAGACAGATCTTTCTTCACGTGGGAATCCGTGACTGAAAAATCTTTAATTTCTTTGAAGAAACGGAATTGTATGCTGTCACCTGTTAAATCTATCAATAGAGGCACCACGAGACCCCCAATGAACACAATAGCCAGAATGGAGACGGCGATCCATGCACCAACGCGTACATGTTTCATGGTCATTCCTCCTTATTCAAACAATTTGCTTCAAATACTCTCCATATATGCCCGCATTTTCTCGGCGCGGCGCAGAAGCTCGGTCAGGATGCCGTCCTTCTCCTCATCAGGGGCAGCATAGGACTGGTGGTGAGCCTCCAGTACCAGCTCTCCCTTATAACCGATATCGTGGAGGATGTGCAAAAATTCCTTCCAGTCGATGTTGCCGTCACCGGGGAGAAGATGCTCGTCACCGGAGCCCGGGCCGTGGGTGTCCTGAATGTGGAGGGACAGGGGCACCACGTCCAGCTCACGGAGGATGCTCGGGGTGATGCCGTAGAAGTTGGCGTGTCCCGGGTCAAAGCACCAGCCGAAGCCGGGGGAGTCCACCGCCTTCACCAGCTCTACGATATTTCGCGGGTAGATGGAGGAGCCCCAGAGGATATTCTCCGAGAGGATGGTCAATCCCAGCTTCTCCGCCATGGGGAGGAGGGGGAGGGTGGCTTCCCGATTGATGCGGATAAACTCGGCATCGTCGGTGATGATCTGCCCGTTTATCTCGTGGATGGGGTGGACGACGATGTAGCGTGCTCCTAAAAGAGCCGCCGCCTCAAAGGCGCGCATCTGGGCTTCGCTTCGGTTGCCCGCATTGCCGGGGGCGTGGGAGTGGGTGTAGGTGACTCCCAGTGCATCCGCTTGACGGCGGAGAGCCATGACCCGCTCCCGCCAGCCATCCCCGTCCAGCAGATCCCCCTTGCCGACACAGTAGTCCAGACCAATGTCCAGCGCGGTATAGCCGATGGCCGCCAGACGATCCAATATGACCTCCGAGGGGTACGGCGGAGGGAATACGCAGGTGGTGGTAACGATCTTTTTCATATGAATTTCCTTATGGGCATCTCTAAAAACGCATCGTGCGGTGAGCGGCAAGAAGATTTTTCGTCAGCCCGCTTTGCGGGCACTAATCAAAAATCCGCGCGTATAGTTGATCTGCTAACGCGATACGAAGGATTTTTGTGACGATATCCGAGCAAAGCTCGGGTGGAAAAGATTCTGCCGATTCGCCGTGCGAAGGGTTTTTAGAAATGCCCTTATATCTATGGAGGGTGAGGAAGCCCCACGGGACTCCCTCACCGAGATAACGGCTTTATGCCTTCTTCTGCGCCTTGAAGATGAACCCGCGCAGACCGCTGCGGAGCAGGCTGTAATCATCCGTCCAAGCGGCGCCGCCCGTAACGAAGTTGCCGGGGCCGCAGGAGCCCGCAGGCTTGGCTAC
>JAZOOM010000325.1:0-3895 GCA_045655025.1 Eubacteriales bacterium
AGCTTCCAGAAGCGCATACGGGTGGTCTGGTAGTCGCCGCGGGCCACGAACAGCTCGATCAGATGATCGTAGATGGGCTCGCCGTAGGCCTTTTCATACTCGGCGGGGAGGATGAAGCTCCACGGAATACCGTTACGGGAGATCTGGGGCTCGTCGGTGAAGAAGCCGTCGAAGTTGGAGCCGTATTTTGCGTAGTAGGGCTCGTAGATCTCCTGGATGAAATCGGCAATGACCTCGCCGTCGAGGGTGTCCACGTAGAAGGGGTTGACGTCATAGTAGAAGCAGTAGTTCTCGAAGCAGCAGATGATGTTGTCGCCCGTGGGATCCTCCAGATCGGGGGTGAAGGTGCGGACACGGAGGTACTTCTGCTGGTACTTGATGCCCTTGCCGTTGACCACGCCGCCGCCGAAGCCCGAGGGCCAGCCGTTCTCGTCGTAGGCCCATGCGTGCATACCCCGGCGCTCGGCCTCATCCACGCAGGCGGTGACGTTCTCGAACCACTCCTCGCCCATGTACTCGGTCTGCAGTCCGCCGCGGGCGTGCATGAAGAAGCCGCCGATGCCGACATCATCCATGAGCCCCACCTGCCGCAGGGTCTCGGGGACGTTCAGCTTCTCGTTCCACGACCAGAAGGGTACGGGACGGTACTTTTTGTCGATGTGTTTGAAGTTCATATGTATTCTCCTCTTAAAAAAGATTTCAAAATTTATACGCCGAGGCGGTTGCGGATTTCGTTCAGCCATTCGCCCTTGTATTTGAAATAACGGGGGCCTTGTACGCTGTTTTTGGATTTAAGCATCATTGTTGCGAACGAGGAAAGTGAATATATTTCATTTTCGTATTGGATGTGTTTGTTATCGACCACTTTACATACGATTCCGGAATTTCGTTGGCCGCTATACCAAAATTCTACTTCTTCACCTGGTTTGATCTAAATCAGATCGAAGGAGAAGGGAGCCATTTTCTCTCGAGCGATTTCCTTGACCTCGGTGGCCGTTGCTTCATCTTCTTCCTGCTTCTTATCCGGCTTGATCTTCACCAGCAAATCGGTTGTTCCGTGAATTTCCGCCATGGCTTCAAACATGAGGTAGGCATCCTCTGCGCTCATGGCATAAAACTCGCGTACTCTTTTTTTGCCGTTTACCGTATCAATGGAACGGAGATCGGGGTTGATGCGGTCGATCATTTCGTGGATCTTCAGATCGGTCAAACGAGCGTTTACCGCATACGTGGCGTACACGCGGAAGGCAAGCGGAGTGCATTCCGTGCGGTTCAGGTCGGCCAATCGGCGGTCAATGTCATCCGCGTAACCGATCTTGACATATTCGGGGAAGGAGGGATTCGTGAGGATGTAGATAACACCTTTGGGTTCGCTCATGCGGATTCTCCTTTTGGTATGAGAAATTCAAATTATGGTCGTCTTTGGATTCTTTCGGTATTGGCCCGGGAAAGTGGTTACCTCATCCACCGCTTCGCGGTCCCCCTTCCCCAAAGGGGAAGGTATTCCGTGCCATGTTTTCCGTTTGATAACAAACTATATGTATCAGTATGTTTTCGGGTGTAAGATAACCGTAAAGTTTCTGCGCAAGACCTTCCCCTTTGGGGAAGGGGGACCGCGAAGCGGTGGATGAGGTCTAACGAGAAGATCTCCACGTCCTTTCCGTCAAACATCTCCCTCTTGCTCAAATTTTTCAATCCGTTTCCGCACAGTACGATCAATATCGGAGCACACCCCTTGCAAGTTATTCATTACAACGGAATTGGGATACCGAAGCACAAGAATTTCTTGGCGTTGCAAAAAAAATGTTCTGATTTCGTCGTGTTGTTTTCCTTCGGGAGTGAAATGCTGAGATCCGTCGAGTTCAACAGCCAATTTAGCCGCTGCACAATAGAAATCCAGAATGTATTTACCAACAGTCACTTGCCGACGAAATTGATACGGATATTTACGAAGATATTTATACCATAACTCGCGCTCTTCTTGTGTCATGTTCTTGCGAAGCTGGCGAGCATACGGTGTCAATTTGGGATTGTGTTTCATGGTAAAAACCATGCCTTTCAAGCATTGATGCTCCTACATGTCAACATTTTCTCCCCACCCTCCCAGATCACTCTGACTCGGACAGGGGAATCACATGTTACAGTAACAACAGGCTCCTCAGCGGCATTCTCCCGCGCCTCGCAATGGAGGTCAACGAACTTCCCGCCGAAGGGGTACTTCTCGATCCCATGCTCCTCGCACAGATTCACCCGCCACACGATCTCGTCGTTCTTGGCGTCGGCTTGGATACCGAACACGTACTCGATCAGCACCGCGATGGGGATGAGTCCCGTCCAGCCCACGAAATCGGGGCGAGCGGGTTGACCGGGCTTTGCGTACTCGGGGGAGTAGTTCTCCCAGACGGTGCCCGTGGTGTTAAACACCTTCACCGCGTTGTCCAGATGGTTACAGGCAATCTCGTGGGCAAGGGCGTGGTAGCCCACGCGATCAAGCCCCTTGAGGGTCATGTAGTTGGTGGGCGCCCAGACCGATCCCTTCCAGTAGTGGCCGTCCTCGTGGTAATCGGGGTGGTCGGCGGAGAGGGGGGGAAGGCGGGGGGGGCGGTTGATTTCCTTAGGTTTTTCCAAGTGGGCGATGAAGCGGGGGAGTCTTTCGGCGGGGACAATATCCGCCAGCAGAGACCAGTACGCGCCGATGGATTTCACCCCCGACAGCCCGCTCCGCCACATATCGTAGTAGAAGGCGTCGGATTCGCTCCACAGCTTGTCGTTGATGAGGGTCGTGAGCATCTCCACTTCCTCAGAAAGCCACGCGGTATCCTCCTCGTGGCCGAGGATCTTGCCCATCTCGATGAGCACCTTGCCGCTGATGACCATCTGGATGCAGGCATCCACCCAGATGCTGTGGCCGTGGGACTGATGCTCGCAGTAGTGCTTTTCCACCCGGGGCTGGTTGTCCATGCCGCAGGCAAGGCCGGTAGACCAGTAGGCGCCGTCCCGCCACGTGCGGTTGAGCTGGAGCCACTTGTGGTAGGCCAGCAGAGGGTAGAAGACCTTTTCCAGTCGGTCGCGGTCCCCCGTGAGCTGGTAGTATTCCCACTCGCTCCAAGGCATGATGTTGGGGCCTGTGGACGAGGGGTCGTCCCGCTGGAACTGCTCGCCCGGCTCATCCTCGCAGATCTCGCGGCAGATGAAGCCGTCCTTGTGCTGGTGGGAGTAGAGGTTGTCCAGGGTCTTCTGGAAGTTGAAGACGTGGGAGCCGTAGCGGCCGAACATGACGATGAAGGAGGAATCCCACATGAACAGGTAGCCGTTGAAGGCGGTGTCGATGAAGTTGGACACGAATCCACCTGCGGCGTTGGGCTTGCGGAGGTTGCGGAAGGCGATCTCCCAGACCTTATCATAGCAGGCGATGGCATCCTCATGCCCCGGCCAGATGGGGCGTGGGAGCTGATCCTTGGCCTCTGCGTAGGTGGGCAGAGGCTTGTCCTCCACCTCCATGGTGAGGAAGGGGTTCTTCGCCACGTAGGGGTTGTCTGCGTAGAACAGGGAATCGTTGACGAGGTAGTGCTTGCCCATGGGAAGCTCCTTTCGGTGTTTCAAACTTGGGTTTGTCGGGGAGTTTCAAATGTTTGTAGGGGCGATTCACGAATCGCCCGTATAATGAAAAACATTCGTACACCTTGCTTTTTAGGGGCGGCGGGCGATTCATGAATCGCCCCTACGGTGATGGGAGCCTCCCCGATAAACCCCAATTTTACGCTCTCAGCGCCTGATCCAGATCCGCCAGAATGTCCTCGATGTTCTCGATACCGATGGAGAGTCTGACCTGCTCGGGTTTGACGCCGCAGGCGGTGAGCTGCTCGTCGGTGAGCTGGCGGTGGGTGGTGGAGGC
>JAZOOM010000326.1:0-1877 GCA_045655025.1 Eubacteriales bacterium
TTCACCTCAAACGGATGGCCGGCGGTGTCGGGGGCGGCCGCCGCAACACGAAAGCAAGCATATATTCGAAGTTGCTTGTTGCGGTTTACAAATGCCGCTAAAGCAGCATTTGTCCGTGGTGCGGCTTTGCGGGAAAACGCCTTGACGCGCACCGGTAGGTGCAAGAAAATTGCTGTGAGCCTATAGGTTTTTGCAGTTTCTTACTTCCGTATGTTTCTCGTTATAGCCAATTTTCTTGCGGCTACCGCCGCGCGCCGAGGCGCTCAAGGCCGCCCTCGGCACTGCCGGCCACCCGCTTGGGTAAAGGGGGGCTTCGCCCCTCTTTACCCCCGCTCGATTGCAACCCAAACCCGCCGACAAACCCAAATTTGAAGCACAATAAAGTGTGTGTCTTCTATACGCTTTCCACAAAGAATCCGCCCCGTCCGTTTTGGACGAGGCGGATTTTTTGTGGGAATGGTATCCGGGAAAGAGGATTTACTGCTTATTCAGCACCGCGCAAATACCGTCGGCCTTTTCTACGACGGCATAGCCCAGCTTTTCGTAGTGCTCTACGGTGTATATCTTTTCATGGCTCACCGTCCAATCGTCGCGAAGATCCAGCACCACGTAATCGGTCTCTGCCTTTTGGGAGAGGGTGTAGATCTCGGAACGGGCGGCCAGGGAGGGAAGCAGGTAGCCCGACGCGCTGACAGAGGCTCCGTCCTCGATGCTGTCCAGCATTTGGGTGATGGCGTCGGCTTCCTTTTGGCTGTTTTGGGTATCGGTCAGGAAAGGGGTATATTCGGCCATACGGAGTCCGCCTATGATGAGGGTACAGCACACGGCGGCGGTGGCCAGACGCTTGACAAGCAGAGATTTTTCGGGAATAGCGGACAGGGTTGCAAGAGCCTCCACGGTGAGGTACAGCCCCAGTGCGGCCACGCCGAAGGAGTAGGGGTAGTCCGGATTGTAGTGGTAGGGGAAATCCGACAGAAGATTCAGGAGCAGGAGAGGAAGGAGGAACACCAGCCCGGCCTTTTTGCGGCTGAACAGGGGGAGAAGACCCAGGGGCAGGAGGAGGCACAGCAGGTAGTGGAGCTTGGCCTCGGTGAGCATTTCGTACAGGGTGATGGCGGGGTTGAAGATCAGCTCACGGATGAGGGTGCCGAAGTCGGTGGCGTAGATGCCCGTTACGTTTTCAAAGCGGGTGATGAGGGTGCCCTTGCCCAGATAGGTCAGCAGAACCATGGCCAAAATGAAGTAGACGAGGGAGATCCCCATGATCCACAGTCCGTGGCGGCGGCTGTCCTTCAGGGAGTGATCGGTCTCCCGTGCCTTGCGGTTGTTGATGAGGTGGTAGAGTCCCACGGCGAAGAGGTGAATGGCGCAGGTCTCACGGACGCAGAGGATCAGACCGACAAAGACCCAAGGAAGGATTTTGCGGTTGGATTCCAATGCCCAGAGCAGCCACAGAAGGAGGGGAAGGAGCAGGGCGTACTCATGCAGAGAGCCCGCAGCGCCGCACCAGACGGCGGGGAAGCCGCAAAGGAGACCGCAGACCAGCAGGGACAGGGCAGGGGAGAGGCCCTTTTTGCGGGCGATCATCCACAGGGGGATCACCGCCGAGCAGACCGCCGCCACCTGAATAACCATCAGGGTTACGGGGGAGGGAATGATGGCATAGAAGGGGAGGTAGACAAGGAAGATGGGGGAGATATGAGCCGCCAGATGGGAGACCGACTCCCCGAACTCCAACGTGGTATCAAAGGAGAAGCCGCTCCGCAGGGACTCCATGAGCTGGATATACAGGGCGGTGGAGGTGGAGGGGGAGGTGGCGTAGCGAAGGTAGGCGGACAGGAGCAGGAACAGGGCCCAGCCTCCCATCAGCACCGCTA
>JAZOOM010000327.1:0-11511 GCA_045655025.1 Eubacteriales bacterium
CCCTCACCGAGGAGGAGATCGCCCGACAGATGCACGCCTTCAAGGGAAAGGGCGTGGACGGCTTTGTGATCCATCCCCGCCTCGGACTCGATCCCGAGATCCCCTACATGGGGGAGCGATGGCTGTATTTCGTACGGTACGCCGTGTCCCTGGCCAAGGAGTTGGACATGAAGGTCATGCTGTACGACGAGGCCATGTACCCCTCGGGCTCTTGCTGCGGACAGGTGGTAGCCGAGAATCCCGCCTACTCCGCCAAGGGGCTGAAAATGTCCCGCGATCCTGCCCTATTGGAAGGAGAAGAATTGGTCGCGCAGACCCTATATGAGGGGCAGCCGATCTTCTTCATCATGACCCCCACACGGGGCACTATCCGAGGTGTCTGCTACGGGCAGGACGACGGAGAGCCCGGTGCGCCTCCCGCAGCAGATCTGCTGGATCCCGCGTCGGTGGCCGCCTTCATCCGCCTGACCCACCAAAAATACTATGACGCCCTCTCCGACTATTTCGGAGATACGGTCATCGCCATTTTCACCGACGAGCCCTGTCTGATGGGTCGAGGTCCTCGGGCGGGTCTGATCCCCTGGACGTATGATCTGCTGAAGGAGTTCAAGGAGCTGGGCTACGACGAGACCCACCTGCCCGCCCTGTTCCTACAGAAGGATGAAGCGGAGGCGCGGATCAAGGAGGATTACCTGCATCTCATCTTCGAGCGCATGAACCGAAACTACTACGGGCAGATCCATGCCTGGTGCGAGGAACACGGCATCCTGCTGGCGGGGCATCCCGAAACCAGCACCGACATCCACCTCCTTTCCCATTTCGATATCCCCTGTCAGGATATCGTTTGGCGATACCTCTACCCCGGCGATCCCACCAATATCCGCGGCGGTCACAGCACCATGGGCAAATGCGCCTCCGACAGTGCCCGCCACCGTGGCAAACGCCGCAACGGCAACGAATGCTTTGGCGTGTGCGGTCACAAGGACGATCCCTACGCCTTTGAGCGCGCGGACATGAAGTGGTATCTGGATTGGCTCTTTGCCCGCGGCTGTAATCTGATTATTCCCCACGCGTTTTACTACTCCCTCCGAGACAAGCGCCGCGAGGAACGCCCCCCCGAGGTGGGTATGCACAGCGTTTTTTGGCATGAGTACAAGGAGATCTCGGATTACGTCAAGCGCTGCTGCTCCATCAATACCGATAGTGTCAACGTAACGGATATTGCCGTTCTGTGTACCGAGCGGGAGCTGCCCGACGAGGCGGTACGCGCCCTGTACGAAAATCAAATCGAATTCAATTATCTGGAACGCTCTCTTTTGGATCGAGTTGCCTTGCGAGACGGCATGGCGACAATCGCCAATCAAGCCTACCGCCTGCTGATCATCGACCGCGACTACGACCCCAATACCACCGCCTTTTTGGCTGATTTCCGTCAACACGGGGGTATTGTGATCGACTACCGCAGCTTTGAGGCCGAGGCGGACTACCTGACGGCGGTGCGCCGTGGGAGCCGTACCTGGCTCCGCGTCACGGCCAACGAGCAGGTGCGCATGACGCACGTGCGGAAATACGGCGTGGATATCGTTTTCCTGTCCAACGAGGGCGAGACCCCCGCTACCGCCACGGTTCGGGAGCGTGTCACCCAGATCTGGGACAGCGAGCGAGGCACCCGCACACCCCACGAGGGGGACAACCTGACCGTTACGTTGCCTCCCCGCAACAGTGTCCATCTCATACTGGCTACCCCCTAAAAATACCATAGAATACGGAGAATACCATGAAAGTCATCACCTTCGGCGAGATCATGCTGCGTCTCGCCCCCAACGGCTACTACCGTTTCTTCCAAAACGACCAAATGCAGGCCACCTTCGGCGGCGGCGAGGCCAACGTGGCCGTATCCCTCGCCAATTTCGGCCTGGATTCCGCTTATATCACCAAGCTCCCGAAGCACGCCATTGGCCAGGCGGCGGTGGATTCCCTCCGCTACTTCGGCGTGGACACCTCGGGAATCGTCCGCGGCGGCGACCGCGTGGGCATCTACTTCCTCGAGAAGGGGGCCTCCCAGCGTGGCTCTGTCTGCATCTACGACCGTGCCCATTCCGCCATCTCCGAGGCTAAAACTGCGGATTTCGACTGGAACGCCATCTTCGACGGGGCGGACTGGTTCCACTTCACGGGCATCACTCCCGCTCTGGGCGGTGAGCTGGTGGCCATCTGCGAGGAGGCCTGCAAGGCCGCCAAGGCTCACGGAGTCAAGATCTCTTGCGACCTCAACTACCGAGGCAAGCTCTGGACGAGAGCCGAGGCAAGAGAGGCCATGACCAAGCTCTGTCAATACGTGGACGTGTGCATCTCCAACGAGGAGGATGCCAAGGACGTATTCGGTATCGAGGCCGAGGGCACCGACATCTACGGCGGTAAGCTCAACCACGAAGGCTACAAATCGGTGGCCAAGCAGCTGGCCGACAAGTTTGGCTTTGAGAAGGTAGCCATTACTCTCCGCTCCTCCATCTCCGCCAGCGACAACGATTGGGCGGGTATGCTCTACGACTCCGCCACCGGAGAGGCCAACCTCTCCAAGTCCTACACCCTCCATATCGTAGACCGCGTGGGCGGCGGCGACAGCTTTGGCGCGGGGCTGATCTACTCCCTGCTCACGGGCAAGGACAACAAGGCCGCCATCGAGTTCGCCGTGGCCGCTTCCGCTCTGAAGCACTCCATCGAGGGCGACTTCAACCGTGTCAGCGTTTCCGAAGTGGAAAAGCTGGCAGGGGGCGACGGCTCGGGAAGAGTGCAGAGATAAGCAGTAGCGAGAAAAACGACGCGGGCGAATGATTTTACCTTGTTTGTCTGCTTGAACGTAACCAATACAAGACGGGAGCCGCGTTGCGGCTCCCGTCTTGTATTGTGAGAGAAGGAGGGTTTGGGGAATCCTCACTTTGCGAGAGGGAAGGATGCATTGAAGAAGCGAAAACGGGCACCTTACTTGCATCTTGCAGAGGTTCATTGGTGCACCATTAAGAGTCTAAGTTGAATCACTATTGTGGTTTGGCTTAGGCTCTTTTTTGCGCTGTGAAAAAAATCCAATTTTTTTTGAAAAAGCTCTTGACAAAATCCCGTTTTGTGTGTATAATTAGCACGTACGCAAATAGCACACGTGCAAGTTGCATATGTGCAAGAGCGGTGACGGCGGTATTTATGCCGTCTGAAATACTCGGAATGGAGGATTTTGTATGGCACATATCAACCGAATGCGTCCGAATACCAAATTGGAGATCGTCAAGGTCGCGGCCCATCTGTTCATAAAGGAGGGCTACTCCAAAACCACCTTCGCCCGAATTGCGCGGGAGCTGGATCTCAGTACAGGCAATATCACCTTCTATTTCCCCAGTAAGGATCATCTTTTGGCGGTGCTGGCAGAGGAAATGTTCGATTATCAGAGGTGGCTCATGGAGTATGAGGCAAAGGAGGGGGCAAGCTCCCTTTTGGCCTACTGCCTGGAGCTGACCTCCATCGCCGCGGCTTGCGAGGAGGACGAGGTCGCGCGAGATTTCTTTGCGTCCTCCTATTCTTCCTCCATGATACTGAATCTGATCCGCGAGAACGACACCGAAAAGACCAAGCGTGTATTTGCGGAATACCGTCCCGATTGGTCACAGGAGGAGTGGAGGGCCACCGAAAACATCGTCTCGGGCATTGAGTTCGCCACCGTCATGACCTGCGAGGTCGATACCCCCTTGGATAAGCAGATCGAAAAGGCGCTGGACTCCATCCTGATGCTGTACGGTGTCCCCGAGGAGCTGCGACGGCAAAAGATCGAAAAGGTCTTGGCAATGGATTATCGAAGCATCGGAAAACGCATCCTGAACGGATTCAAGGAATATATTGACAGGGTAAACGAAGAAAACCTGAAGCAATCGCGCAAAAACAGTAACGGATAAAGGAGATACAACCATGAAAAACAAATTTCTTCAGCTTCTGTTCGGCATCGCCGCCGTTTGGGTGCTGATGACTGCCCTGACCTTCGGTGCCGGTGCTGAGACCGCTGACGGCTCCACGGCGGATGCCTTCACCGTCAACGGCGTCGAGATCCCCAGGTTTGAGTTCCCCGATAGGCCTTATTTGAACGTGGAGGATATGAATCTTCCCCTGGAGAAGATCCGGGAAGCATTCAATATTATGCCTGAGTTCAAATACGAAAACGGCAAATATATGGTCAGCGATATCGGCGCAGACTCGGTTGAAGTATACAACGACCGCGATTATGAATACATCCAAATGACACTGGAGGACGGCTACTGGGTGGCCGAAATTCCCGAGGCGGATTACCATGATCCCGCGCTCCAGTGGAACGTCTATTTCGCAAGCCAGGAGAACAATTGGGAATTTTATTACCATGATGAAGAACCCCACAGACGCATGCAATTTGATGTCGACGGAAATCTGTATGCCATCGGCATTTATATCGATCCCTCGGAGGATTGGATGGACGTTAGCTATCCTGTGATGGATAGACAATGCTATGACTTCTACGAGGACGGTAAGCTCACGGAGCATGAGGTTACCTGCTACTTTGAAGACAAAGCCGATTGGTTTGCGGTGACTTACAATCCCGACAAAACCGTGAACCACGCGAAGATTTGGCATGATGTGGACGGAACCTATTACTATCTTCTCCCCGAGCACGGTTGGTACAGAGTCCCGGTGGTCGAGCCCGATTATAAGGTGCCTACTCCCGCGGGCTATGAGGATAAGGATATCGCATACTTTGTAGACTTTGCCCCCTGCGTGATCAATTGTATGCATCAGAACACGGCTCCCGCAAGCTGTGATGATCCCGAATTTTGCCTCGTTTGCGGACACGTAAGCGAGGGAAGCAAGCCTCTGGGTCACGATATGGTTACGGATGAGGCGAAAGACCCCACCTGCACCGAGACCGGCTTGACCATTGGCAGTCATTGCTCCCGTTGCGACCGTGCGACCACCCCTCAGATGGAGGTCCCCGCCCTCGATCACGACATGGTGACCGACAGCGGCAAGGAGCCCACCTGCTCCGAGAGCGGTCTGACCGAGGGTGCCCATTGCAACCGCTGTGACGGCGCAACGACCCCGCAGGAGGAGATCCCCGCCCTTGATCACGAATGGGCTGACGCGACCTACGAGGTCCCCAAGACCTGCACGGTTTGCGGTGAGACGGAGGGCGATCCTCTGGAGAGAACGGACGAATCCACGGACGCTGCCACCGACAGCGCGGACAATGGTACGAATGACAGCCAAAACAACAGCCAGGACGGCGGCTCCAACGGTAACCCCGACTCCGATACGGACACGGGCTGCGGTTCCGTCATCGGATTGGGCTTGGCAGCGCTGGCTTCGGTAATCGGCGCGGCGTTTGTTCTGAAAAAGAAAGAATAAGAGTAAGATAAAAAGCCTTTCGTCGACAAGCATGATAGGGTACAGGGCGACAAGGTCGCCCTGTATGATTTATACGTAAATCTTAATGTAAAATGTAAAGTGAGGACACGAATATGAGATCGAGCATCTCCGTTAAAAAGAAGGCAATCGCCGCTTTGCTTTGCATGGTTCTGCTGGTGAACACATTGGGTGTGCTTCCACCGGGCATCCTTGCATCGGCGGTGGATCAGCCGACGGATCCCACCCCCGTGACCGACACGGGACAGACGGATGATCCGAGCAAGCCCACGTCCATTCCCCAGTCGGTCACCATCGTCACGAAGAATCCCAACGACGTGAAGGTGAACGTGAGGTATTACCCCATCTTTACCAGCAGCCGTTACAACAGCCTCAAGTTTTTCGGCTTGATGACGGGATATGATACGCGGATGATCGAGGAGGCGGGACATAGCCCCTACTACACCGCAGGCATCGGCCAGTGGTACGACTATTGGACGAGCGCGTCCCTCGGTGAGGGCTCCTCCATCACCTCGTCGCTCCCCTACAGAGAGGCGAGAGAGAATATGCTCAACCCCACGCTGACCCTGACCAACGCGTCCATCTCCGTGACCCCCTACGACTTTCAGCACAGTGACAGTTACCGTGATCTGATGGGATCCTACATCACAAATACGTTGAGGCTGGACAAAACGCAGGTCTACCTGCGAGCGGGCGCCACCGTTCTTCAGGGAAAGGGTGAGATAGTGATCACATCCAACAACGGCGGAGACGGCTACTACCGCGCGTATCATGCAGTCCAAGACGGGAAGGCCGAGGACATTTACGTGGATATGCCGCTCAGCGAGCTGAGCTACTGGGCGAGTGTACGTTACTCTACCCATACCGATTATTACACCCCCACCTCCATGTTGACGGGCGTGCATCTGGCCCTGATCGACGACACAAGACCTTCCTTGAACCACGTGAAAGTCAGTCGGGAGGAAGTGGAGGACGGTACGACGGATCTGGTACTGACCATGACCTATAACGAGGGCATTCGCTTTTCCTCGGAGGGTATCGCGCATCTGCTGGACAGCATCTGGGTCGAGGTCGAGCTGGTCAACCTGAAGGACGGCTCAAAGACCACGGCGAGGCTGCACATCGCAGACCTCAATGACCAAGGCATTCTGACCTTCCGCGGCAATATCGGGCTTTACGGCTACAACAATTTCCGCGTCAGCCGCATCACCCGCGCGAGCATCCCCACCCACCAAAGCGGCGGCTTTGAGAGCGGATTCGTGGATCTGGTGGACGGCATGTACATCAGCGCCTATGAGAAACAGGACTTTGGCAACCGTATTTTCAACACCAAGTATGCGTACGGGAACTACGACTATTCGCTCCTCTCTCCGACCGTGATCACCGACCACGCGGGCAACCCCGTCAGCGTGGCTGAGATGACCAACTGGCGCTTCGGCGATCAGACCTTTATCAGCAACAGCTTCGAGGCGGTGGACGTACAGATCTACAACGACGAAGCAGGCGTTGGTAGACCGTCGGATGGTGAAGAAGACACGGGAAACACCGACACGTCGGAGGACGCTGAAAAAAAGAAGTACAAGCGCAGCGACCTCTTCGTGGGAAGCACCGACTCCTTCAGCACTTACGTCTATCTCAATACCAAGCTCACGGATGAGGAAGCGACGGCGGTGTACGCCACCTTCAATATCCTGAACGAGGACGGCACCCCCCTGACGGTGCAGGCCACCGATTCCTACCAATACACCATCGACGAGGTCTACGCCACAGGGGCGCAGACGGGAACCGTCCTATGCTTCGAGGGAATCCAACTCAGGAAGGGCATGACGGCGGACATTCCCATAGGAGGCTCTCCCGACCTGAGGATCACGGCGTTGTCCGACGAGATCCCCGACAAGATCGCATACCCCAACGTGAAGGCGCCCTCCACGACCCTGTACGTTGACCTGACTCCTCCCGAAACGGGCGTGAGGAAGGTAGGCGGCGGAGAGGTGGAGCAGGAGAAGGTCCACTACGCCACCATAGAGATCACCGCCAAGGACGTAGCGAACTACACCGAGATCTCGGGCATGATCAACACCACCCTTTCGGTGAGTCTGGGCGGCGGCGTCCATGAGGACACCGCGGTGCGCTACCTGCTCTCGGCCGAGCAGACAGCGCCGCCGGAAGAAAAGCTACGGGAAAATTACCCCTCGGAGCTTTGGCTCTTCCCAAACGGTATGGTCACCGCAAAGTTCACCCTCAATGACGGAAAAACTACCAGCTCCTACCCCGTCATTGCGGAGGAAGTCAAGCTGTATCTTCACCTGTATATAGAAGGAGAGGGACTTCTTCTGGACGATCTCTTCGTAGCTGTTCAGGCGGAGGACGTGACAGGGAATATGACCGACGTCGATCCTCCCGAGCATATCGAGTATCTCATCGACGAGCTTCCTCCCACCGTCCGCTTCACGGGCATACAGCGCGAGGGAGTCGTGGTCAACGGCAAGGGACGGATCAACGTCACCCTGAACGTCAGCGCAACCGATTACGCCAACATCGACAGCATGCTCTACTACATCGGAGAGGATCCCAATTCCGAGGAAGCCGAGTGGCAGGTTTTGCAGATCGAGGCAGGCAAGACGGTCACGGCGGCCATTGAAAAGCAGTACGGCAACGACACCGACGCCGCCGATGCCGTGTATTCCGATATCGTATGGGTCAAGGCCGTGGACGAGTACGGCAACGAAAGCGAGCCCGTATCCCGCCATGTTGTCCTCAGCACCCAAAAGCCCGTCACGGATGCCCAAGCGCTGACCGATCTCAACAAGGTCAGCACCGCCCATAAGATCCTCGTGAACGGCGCGCCTCCCTCGGATCTCGACGGACAGACGGCCTACACCCGCGTGTATCTGACTCCCATCAAGGATCCCACCTACTCCTACGTGACCGTGGTCAAGACGGGAGAGACCGCCGACGTGCTGAACTTTGAGGGCCTTACGTGGTACCGCGTCAGGGTATCCGCCGCGGATCAGTTCACCGAGGTATCCGAGGCCGAGACGGTAGGGAAGGGCTACGCCCTCACCGAGAACAGCATCCTCTACGATCTGTTTACCTATTACGGCGAGGTGAAGATCTCCTTTGAGAACGGATACGCGCCGAGCGATCCCATTCCCGCTCTCCACGATTACCGCTACACCGCCTTCGACGCGGGCAGCTATATAGCCGACGCCAACTACTATGTCGCCCGCTACGCCTCTCCCTACTACGCGGGAGATACGGTACATACGGTGGACTTCGGTGCCATCATCAACCGAGACGATGTGACCGTGGTGGCCAACGCCGACAAGGGCGCGGGAGCATACCTCTTCAAGGCTGACCGTAAGGGCGTGAATCCCATGCGTGGAACGCAGATCCACTTCAGCCTGTCCAATATCCTGGATGCCTCTTACGGGTTGATGGATTTTGACTTTGGCGCATCCTTTGCGGAGATCATCCGACAGAATGCCGACGGCAGCACCGTAACGGTGGTGCGGCAGTCGGGACTGTCAGCGGCCGCGTCCCAATACGTCACCGTACCCAACACGGATGATGGTGGCGACTACTTCAAGAGTGGCGCCTACTACCTGAGAGTCACCGTGGTCAGCCTCAGCGGCAGGCAGGACGTGTACGAGTCCTCGCGGCTGGTGCTGGATGCCGAGACCGCCGACGGAGCGGGCGTATGGCAGTATTCCAGACAGACGGTGGCCAACATCACCTCCAACGAGGACGATCGGGTGGCATGGTTCACCGAAATGGCGGAGGGAGAGGCCTTCTCCGACATCGGCGTTTCGGTGACCGTCGGCGGAGAGAAAATGCGAAGCAGCGTGTTTGCCGTGTACAGCTACGGCTCAACGGCGCTGAGTGTCATACTGAAGAGCCCCGAGAGTGCCTATACCCTGGAAGGCTTTACCATTGGCGGTATCGAGGGCTTCAAGGTGTGGAATATGGCGAGCGAGCCCGACGACGAGCAGCTGGCGGCCGCGCCCTTCCGCATGGATCGGAGCGGAGACTTCCTCAGCCGCATAGCCGATCTGGACGACATCTACGACAAGAGCAATCTCCCGAGGGGCGCGGATGCCTTCGGCGGGCTGTACCTCATGAAGGGCGTGAATGTCATCGCCTACCAGTACAAGATGGAAAACGGCTACGTCTCCCCCATCCGCTACTTCACGGTGACCGTCACCGACTACACCCCCGAGCTGAATATTGCGGTGGACGATTACCGTATCTCCCATGACGCTCCCGACATCGACGGCATGATCAACGCACACAGCGTGCGCTTCTTCGTGGAAACCGCCTACTCCCTCAACGGAACGGGGAAGGTCACCGTGGATCTCTGGTCGGACTACGGCATGAACGTAGGACGCAGAGACGAAAGCGGGGAGCCGCAGGAGGCCTTCTTCGAGGATCCCACACCCCGGAGCGAGGGCCTGGGCGTGCTGGTGTCCGACCTCCGGGTGGAGGACTTCGCAGATTTCACAGAGAACAGCTACACCTCAGACTTCCCGCGATACTCCAAGCTGTGTACGGCGGTGTTCGTGGCCACCGACGAGTACGGCGGCGTCACGGTGGTAGCCCCTCAGCTGGGAGACCACGTGCGCTACGGCACGGTAACAGGCTCCGAGCTGGACAACGTCTACAATATTGATTACGAGGGTCACTACTTCGGAGATCCCTACGTGGTGGGGGACAGCTTCACCTCCTGGCGGATCACCTACAACGAGCCCCGGTATTTTGGCGCGAGGGTCAAGTACTTTGAGACCTACCTCCGACGGAATACCGAGGATGGCGAGGTGAAGGACAAGGTGCTGATGGAGTCCAATACGGAAATTCAGTACAACCTCTTCAACATCGTCACCAACGACGTGACTCTGGGCTTGCCCGCCTCGCACAGTAGCCACAACTCCTCTTACATGACCGTCTACTTCGACAATACCACAAATCTGGATCTTGTGCTGATGGACTCCTCCACCGTGACCTTCTCGGGAGGAGATCTCCGTGAGCCCGTGACGTTGAATCTGGAAGGCGGAGACAACACCATCGGCTATATGGGAGGCAGTATCAGCGGAGGCCGGTTGAGCTTCGACATCGCCAATCCCAGAGCCGACGGCAGTCACAGAGCGGGAGAAACGGTGACGAGAAGCTTCACCTTGACCTGCATGAACCGCTTCGGTGACATTTATACGGCAACAGGCTACGTAACCCTTACCTACATTGATTACACAACCTCGGCCACGCACTCCGAGACGGGAATCATCCTGAACCTCAACTTTGTGGCCAAGGACTACGGAACAAGCATCAGCACCGGCGGCTACAACGCCGTTTCCATCGGTACTCGCGCGCTGGAGGATCTGTACGGAAATCAGGTGGAGATCAGCTACTCGGTTTCCGAGGACTACGACGAGGGAACCGTCATCCGATTCCTGACCGAGCCGAAGGATACGGCCAAGCCGGTTACGGTGATCATTGAGAGAGCCGACGGAATACCGATCTACGTGGACGTGACCGACTACGAGCTGATGAGCGTCAGCGGATCGGGCACCCCCTCCGTAGAGGTAACCATCTACGGAAACACCCGCTTCTCCTACCGCTACCGCCAAGGAGACGGCAGTGAGAAGACGGTGATGATCGCCGTAGACCATATCAAAAAGCCCGCACCCGTGGCGGTGTGGGATTACGCAGAGGACGACTACACGGTATCGGCCGACGGCGTGGCGTACCGCTACGGCACGGTCACGGTGTATCTCACCGACAACAGCTTCAAGCTGATCGACCGCTATACGGGGCTTATGCCTACCTATACCTTTGAGCCGGGCGGACCGACGATCCACACCCTCAAGGCGGAAAACCTTCTGGCTGTGCTGGGCGAGGAAATGATTGAGCTTGAGCAGGATATCGTGGTCAGACTCCCCATCACCCTGTACGAGATCCCCGATATTTCGGGCAAGAACGCCAAGGATGAGGAGACACCCAACGTCCAGATCCTTTCCTACAAGCAAGACGGTAGTTTCAATGATGTAAGGCTTGCCCTCCAGCTTGAAAACGCGCGGAACTCGG
>JAZOOM010000328.1:0-4099 GCA_045655025.1 Eubacteriales bacterium
GCCGCCGGAGGCCGTGCCCCCAACTCACCGATAAACCCAAATTTGAAAAAATTTCAACTTTTTTCCAAAACCCTGTAAGATTTTCGATTTTTTGGTGTCTTATATAGTAAAGGGATGCCGATTATCCCAAAACGCGACCGATTATCCCACATTTGACATTTTGGGCGTTTTTTGTGCTATACTGTACTCATTCACCCGGAAAGAACACTTCCATGCTCCGAAAGAAAGGAAACACACCATGAAGCACAGCAAGACCGTCACCAAGCTCGTGTCCCTCCTCTGCCTGCTCCTGCTGGCCCTGACCCTTGCATCCTGTACCCCCGATACCGACATAGGCGACAACACCCCGCTTTCCGAACGGTTCATGGATCACGTCATGGCCAACGACTACAATTCCGCCTACGGTATGGTCAAGGCCACCGTCACCGACGCAGACTTCCGCCCCTATTGGCAGACCATGCAGGCCGCCACCGAGGGAGCCGAGACCTATGAAATGCAACAGATCGGCTGGAACGTCAACCGCTCGAACGGAGTGACCACCCGTACCACCGCCTATCAGGTCTATCTGGACAACGACCACATCATCCTGCTCCGTACCGTTACCCAAGACGGTATCGAGGGTATCGCGGGTATCCACTTCTCGGATATTACCGACTTTATCCGCGCCACCGATCGCTATATCCCCGTTGTGCGGATCATCCTGTACGTATTCTCGGGCCTGTGCATGGCCTTCACCCTCTGGATGCTGGTGGATTGCCTGCGCCGCAAGCTGAAGCATAAGGCTCTCTGGGCCATCCTCATCTTCTTCGGCGTGTGCCTCACCTTCACCGTAGGCGAGACCTCCAGCTTACGCTTCAACGTCGGCCTGTTCTTCCAGACCTCCTCCATTACGGCCGACCCCGGCCTGGTCTCCGTCGTGACCAAGATCGTCCTCCCCGTGGGCGCTATCCTCTACCTCTGCCTGCGAAAGAAGTTTGTGATCCCCCCCGAGACCCCTGTCTCGGCAGAGACGCCTGACCTCGCCGCTCCTGCCACAGCCGACGCGTCCGAGGATCCGGGCCTGCCCGACGAGCCCACTGCCGAGGGCGGCGGCGAGGAATGAGAAGGCTTGGCATCGTTTTCCGCTCTTGTCCTTCCCCTACAATGAAATTCGCTCCCCTACGGCCGTCTGTATGTTCTGATGAATTTGAAAAACAAGAAAAAAGCTGAAAGGAGATCTCCTATGAAACCTATGAAAATTGCGCTTCTTGCGTTGGCTGTAGTTTTTTTGCTTTGCACAGCGGCCTGTGCCAAGCAAAGTCCTAAATCGGGACGGTTGGTGGTGAACGGCACGGAGTTGGAAGAGACGGTGATGTTTGTTTCCGACGAAAAAAGAGAATTTACGGTACAAATGCTTCCTGTGCTGGAAGGGTACGGCTATTCCTGCGAGTATGTTTCGGATGATCTGACCGTGATCACCAAGGGCGAATGTGTCTATCATCTGAGCCTGAATGAGCTGACTCTGTACCTGATCGCCAGTCCCGCATACGAATTCCCTGAGAAGATTCCGCATATAAATCTGCTACTCCCGCCGCCCGGAGCGAAATTCAAGGATCATCCCATTGAGCGGGAAGGAAACCACGTGATTGTGGATATGGTCACCATGCAGGGCATCCTTGTATCCATGCAAGAGAAGGCTTGTACGTATTTCTCTTACGAAGACGGCGTAGTCGAGTACGATACCCGAGAGGAATAACCGGATGGGATCCCCCTTACCTAATTTTCTAACCGCCCGCTAAACCCAAATTTGCCCCCCCAAAAAACGCCTCCCCCGTCCAATCGGCCGGGGGAGGCAATTTTGTATAAAGGAAGATCACTCCTCCTTGAGGAAGACCGTCGCGCCCGCGGGCACGCCCTCGCTGTTGCAGAGGTTGATATCCACACCGTAGACGTTGTAGGTAATGGCGTTGTACGCAATACCCGTGATGGACGAGGAGGACTCAATGGTGATCTGGTTGGGAGCGGTGATAGTAGCGGTCAGGGTTGCCTTGGAATTGAGGGAGACGTTCTTGCGATACATCATGAAGCCCTTGACGGTGGTACCGCCGTCGGTGGTCTTCAGCCCCTCACCCACGTTCTCGTAGGTCAGAATGGCCTTCTTGCCGCCCTCCAGCACCTCCATGCTCACCAGAATGGGGCCGTTGCCCTGCTCTACCTTCTTGCCCGCCTCTCCGTTGACGGCGGCGGCCAGGATGGAGATACGCTCAGACTGCTCGAACTTGCAGTTGGGATGGAGGTTGTTGAAGAAGGTGTCGTCGCTCCACAGGTCGGTGGACACGATCTGATAGCTGTTGGGGAGCACGCGCTGGATCTCACCCATGACGGCGCGGATCATACCCACGTCCATGTAGTGCCAGTCGCCGTTAAAGCCCGCGGGCTTCTGGTAGATGGTGGGGAACTCCACGTAGTACACGGGGAAGTCCTTGTTGATGAGGTTATGGGTACCTCTCATATAGGTCATGAGAGCCGAGAAATTCTCGACATAGACCTGGGTGTTCGCTTGCAGGAGGTCGCTCTCGCCCTGATACCAGATGAGACCCGCGATGGCGTAGCGCTCAAAGGGGAACATGTAGTGATTGTAGAGGAAGCGGCCCGCGTCGCCGTTGACGCCGGTGGTAACGTAGTAGCCCTGCTGCTTGTTGTAGCGGTCAGTCTTCTTCTCGGTGGCCACCTCGTTGCACATGAAGGCACCCAGAGGACGGCCGTTACCGTCGATCTCGATGAGACCGATGGGCACCTTGCTGTCGGTAAGCTTCACGTAGTTGTGGGCGAAGAGGTAGCCGATGGCGGTAAAGCTGGCGATATCGTCGTAGCTGTCGGCGCGCTGCCAGGTAGAGCCCGACTTGACCTCAAGGCAGACCTCCTCGGTGCCCCACTTGGGATAGCCCTGGGTCTGCATCTGGGAGTTGTAATGGATACGAATGGGCGCGTTGTAGTCCAGCACGTCTTTGCCGCCCTTGTCGGGGGTGTTGACGTACAGGTGGTGGTTGTGCACGGTGTAGGCGCAGTTGGACTGACCCATGACCATGTAGACGTCACCTACCAGCACGTCCTTGAACTCGTAGGACACGCCGTCGGCGTAGATCTTCATGGTGTGGCCCAGCTCTGCGGAGGCCTCCAGACGGGCGGTGAAGGTAATCTCCCACGCGCCGTTCTCAATGATGGCCTCGGCGAACATACCCTTGAACTCGCCCGTGACCTTCTTGCCGTTCTGGGAAGCGTCAGCCCAGCCCCAGACGCGGAGGAACTCCCCTCTCTGCACCACCATATCGGAGGCGAAGACGTTGGAGACGGTGAACTGGGTGGCGTGGGGGGCGTCGAGGGTCTCGCCCACCATGACGTCCACGATGGGAGGCTCGGTCTCGGCCTCGGTGGGAGCTTCGGTGGGCTCCTCGGTGGGAGCCTCGGTTGCGCCATCGGCGCTCTCCTCGGTAGGCGCGGCGGTGGGTTCCTCGGTGGGGGCATTGGTTACGGGGTCGGTGGCGGGATCGCCCACGGTGGTGTCGGGGGTGGTGTCTCCGCCGTCGCAGGCCGCAAGACCAAGGCACAGCAGGAGCAGGACGGACAGCAGGAGCAGTCCGATGCGGGTGAATTTCATGGTTCTCTCCTTTCAAGAGGGGGATTTATCTTTTATAGTATAACACGGGCAGAGGAATTTTGCAAGCCGACATTTCGCCCAAAACGCCCCGCCTCGTTTTGTGCAACCTTCCAAACTTCCAAAAACCGCCCCAAACCCATTGAAAATCCCTGCAAAATGCGGTAAAATGATGATAAGATCCGTATTTGCGGGCGCATCTGCGGGTAAATTTCGGTCTATAATAAAAGGAGAATCATCCTATGGCTAACAGAATCGTAAAGGTCGGTATCATCGGCTGCGGCGGTATCGCCAACGGTAAGCACATGCCCTCTCTCTCTAAGCTCCCCAACGTAGAGCTGGTCGCCTTCTGCGACATCGTCATTGAGCGCGCCGAGGCCGCCAAGGCCAAGTACGGCACCCCCGACGCCAAGGTCTATGAGAACTACAAGGATCTCCTGGCCGACGAGTCCATCGAGGTGGTTC
>JAZOOM010000329.1:0-3996 GCA_045655025.1 Eubacteriales bacterium
CCGCCCCGACGAGAGCACCACCAAGGAGCCCGCCGAGGACTCCGCCGACTCGGGCGTCTTCCTGCCCTTCACCCCCCTATCCACCGACCTCCCCGTGATCTCGGTGCAAACCGACGGCGTTCCCGTGGACTCAAAGCAGTACGTGGACATGACCCTGACCCTGACGGGCACCGAGGACTGCCTGCTGGACGTCCCCGGCTCCATCCGCCTGCGTGGCAATTCCACCATGCGCCTCGACAAGAAGCCCTACCGCATCAAGCTGGATCAGAAGCACAGCCTTTTCGGTCTGGACAAGGCCAAGAGCTGGGTTTTGCTGGCCGACTACCTCGACCCCTCGACCCTGCACAACTACGCCGCCCTGACTCTGGCGGGCACATCCGAGAATTTCGATTTCGTCCCCACGCCCCACAAGGTCAATCTCTACCTCAACGGGGAGTACGCGGGGGTCTACACCCTCTGCGAGCAGGTGCAGGAGCAGGCGGGACGGCTGGATCTGAAGATGGAGATCAAGCGGAGCATGCAAGAGCTGTCCGACTACAATTTCCTCATCTGCATGAACTACAACGCCCCCGAAAAGCCCGGAGCCGAGGAGGGGGTCACATACTTCTACCTATCCAACTGCGATCGCTATTTTGAGTTGGAATACCCCACCCTTGAGGACTTCCCCTCCCGTGCCCAGTTTGACCGATTCATGACGGCGCTGGAGGACTACATGCAGGAAACCGTCAACGCCTGTATGAAAAGCGAACGCTCCTATCTCATAAAGAACGTGGACGTGGACACCCTCATCGACTACTTCATCATCGACCAGATCATGGGTGAGCGGGATCATCACTGGAAATCGGTGTTCATGTACTACCGCGGCGCCGAGGGAGACGACAAGCTCCACTTCGGCCCTCCGTGGGACTACGACTTCTGCATGTTCACCGAATGGACGGGAGAGCCCAACGAGGAGTTCGACCTCTCCAACAAATTCAACCCCGCCGAGGCCAGCGTGTTCTTCCGTCCTCTCCTGGACAGCGCGTATTTCATCCGAAAGGTACGGGCACGCTATGAGCAGCACTTCTCTTCCGCCCTCTCCGATCTCATTACGCAGGTTGAGGACATGGCCGCCGTCATGCCGGAATCCCTTGCCCACAATCAGGACAGGTGGTACGCCGACAATCCCACCATCACCGAGGACAACGTGACCTTCTTCGTCAAGTACCTCAAGCATCGGAAAACCACGCTGGATCGGGAATGGGGATAAAGGGCCGCAGCCTGCCTCCCCTTTCCCACAGATTCCCGTACAACACCCTCGCCATGCGGGGGTGTTTCGTTTTTCGTAAAAAACGTAAAAAACCAAGCGAATCCACCAATACCCCTTGCAAATTCCTTTCTTTTATGGTATACTGTTATGGATTATACACGAGGCCGCCCCACACCCTGCGGCCACGGTTCAAGGAGATCCCATTCATGAAAAAGCATCATTCCGCGGCTATAGCCGCCCTGCTGGCGCTGTCTCTGACCGCCGGCATGACGTCCTGTATAAACGACACTCCCTCCGACGTGGAGCTGACCACCGATGAGGCCGCCACCCTCCCCGAAATCAGCCTCCCCGACCTCACCGATAACCGTACCTACACCGATATCACCCCCTACGCCCAGCGGCTGGACAACCTCTTTGCCGAGACCCCCGTCACCCCTACCTCGGATTTCACCTATGAGAGCACCGAGGGCGGCGTGACCGTCACGGGCTACACGGGCGGCGAGATCGTGGTGGTCATTCCCGATACCCTGGACGAAAATCCCGTCGTGGCCATCGCTGAAAAGGCCTTCGCGGGCAACGGCAGTCTGAAGGCCGTATCCATCCCCGACACGGTGACGGCCATCGGCAAGGGAGCCTTTGAGGGCTGCAAGGCCATGACCTCCCTGCGCACCCCCGTGTACACCTGCGAGGGAGCCCCCTTCTTCGGTGCCCTCTTCGGTGCGGCCTCCCACGAGGCGGGCGGCGGTTTTGTCCCCGCAGGCCTGTCCACCTTGGTCATCACCAAGGGAGACACGATTCCCGACTACGCCTTCTACGCCTGTCGGAGTCTGGAGACCGTCTCCCTGCCCGACACCGTGACCGAGATCGGGGATTTCGCCTTCTACGGCTGTTCCTCCCTGTCCTATATCACCACCGATTCCCTTCCCCTCACCCGCGTCGGCACCCGCGCCTTTGCCAACTGCTCCATGCTGCTGGGTCTGTCCCTGCCCGACACCGTGGCCTACATGGGCGCGGGTATGCTGGAGGGCTGCGGTGCGCTGGAGACGCTGACCATCCCCTTCGTGGGCGGATGTACCCCCGATTACCCCCTGACCGAGGAAGAGCAAAGCTCCATGGAGAAGGACGGGGCTCCCCATCCCTCTGTGTCCTCCGCCTATCTGGGCTACCTGTTCGGCGCAGCTGACTACACCTTCACCGCCGGGTATCTTCCCGCCTCCCTCATTTCCGTCACGGTTCTGGAGGGTTGCACCGAGATTCCCGCAAACGCCTTCTTTGAGTGCGCGGCCATTCGGGAGATCCGCATCCCCGAGGGCGTGACCTCCATAGGCCACCGCGCCTTCTACGGCTGTGACTTTTTGTCCGCCGTCACCCTCCCCGACACCGTTACCTCCCTGGGCGACGATGCCTTCCACGGCTGTACCCGCCTCGTGTCCTTCAACGGCGGCAAGGGTCTGACCGAGTTGGGCGTGCAATGCTTCATGGATTGCCTGTCCCTGAAAACCGTCACCCTTCCCGATACCGTGACCCACCTGCCCAATGCCTGCTTCTCGGGCTGTCAATCCCTCGAATCCCTCAAGGCCGACGGTGTCAAGACCCAAGGCAAGCAAGTCTTCCGCCATTGCGCCAAGCTGCAGGGCTGGAGTGATTCCACCGTTCATCCTTAAAAAACGCGATTCCGCAAAAAACCAAACATAGGAGATAAAACCATGTCCAACTACAAGATCGACACCCTCTGCGTCCAAGGCGGCTACACCCCCGAAAACGGTGAGCCCCGCACCCTGCCCATCTACCAGAGCACCACCTACAAGTACGACTCTGCCGACCATCTGGGCGACCTCTTTGATCTGAAGGCCGACGGCCATATGTATTCCCGCATTTCCAATCCCACCCTCGCCTGCGTGGAGAAGAAGATCTCCGACATGGAGGGGGGCGTGGGTGCCATGCTGGTGTCCTCGGGTCAGGCCGCCAACCTCACCGCCGTGCTCAACATCACCTCCGCCGGTCAGAACATCGTCTCCCTCGCCTCCATCTACGGCGGCACCGTCAACCTCTTCGCCGTCACCCTGAAGAAGATGGGCATTGAGGTGCGCTTCGCCACCCCCGACATGACCGACGAGGAGATCGAGGCCATGATGGACGAGAACACCCGTCTGCTCTTCGGTGAGACCGTGGCCAATCCCGCTCTGGTGGTCTTCGACATCGAGCGCTACGCCAAGCTGGCTCACAAGCACGGCATGCCTCTGGTGGTGGACAACACCTTCGCCACCCCCGTCCTCTGCCGTCCCTTCGAGTTCGGCTGTGACATCGTCACCCACTCCACCACCAAGTACATGGACGGCCACGCCACCGTGGTGGGCGGCTGTATCGTGGACAGCGGCAAGTTCGACTGGTCTGTGGGCGGCCGTTACCCCGAGCTGACCACCCCCGACGACTCCTACCACGGCGTGGGGTACACCCAGTCCTTCGGCCCCGCCGCCTTTATCACCAAGGCAAGAGTCCAGATGCTCCGCGACATGGGCAACACCATGTCTCCCATGGCCGCCTTCCTCCTCAACCTCGGTCTGGAGACCCTCGCCCTCCGCATGGAGCGCCACTGCTCCAACGCCCTGGCAGTTGCCACCTTCCTCAAAAACCACCCTCTGGTCACCTGGGTAAAATATCCCGGACTCGAGGGCGACAAGTATTTCGAGCTGGCACAGAAGTATATGCCTCGCGGCACCTGCGGAGTAGTCAGCTTCGGCGTTAAG